>DASWGF010000026.1:0-4787 GCA_036393875.1 Candidatus Dormiibacterota bacterium | reverse complement strand
GCCACCGCCCGAAGAAACGGATGTCCCCAGATCCCCACCGAGAGCAGTGAGCCAAAGATGACCACGGCGTCCACGCTCGCGCGGCCGGCCTGCTCCCAGTACACGTCCCGCAGGTTGAGCCACAAAGCGAACTCGTCCAGCGTGAGAGCCGCTCCGACTCCGTAAGCGATGGCGGTGAAGCTCGCCAGCCCGCTCGAGCCCACGGCCTTTTCGACGAGCCACACGTAGCCGACCGCCAGCAGGATGAGAATTCCCCACACGAGGTGGTGAATGTGAAGGCCGCCGCTGGTCGTGATGTTGTGAAACGGGCCGACGCCCGAACGGATCGCGTACGTGATGATGCGAACGACGGCGAATGTGACCAGGAAAGCGACAGAGGCCAGGAACAGGCGCTCGCGGGCCTCGTGCTTGAAATGGAAGCGATAGAGCTCGGTGAGAACTTTGATCACGGGCTAACCCGCGAGGGATCGCTTCTGGCGCGCGCTGCGCGCGATCTCGTCCTCGACGATGCCGAAGTCCGTCCGCGGCAGGGCGTGGATGTGGCCCTGGAACGCAAGTGTCCAGTGCTCTGGCGGCCACTTGCGGACGTAGTCGAGGCGGTAGGCGAGCTCTTTCGCGGGCACCCAATCCGGGTCCTCCAGGATGAGGTCCGGGCGGATGTGCACTCGCCACGGGTAATCCTCGTCGCGGCGCGCTGTGCGCCACGTCGGGGTGTGGTCCTCATACATGGGTGAGGCGACGGTCACGGTCGCGGCGAATGCCATGCGCCCGGTGACGTAGTAGAGGACGCGATCGCCGACGCGCATCGTCTCCACGCGGCGGCGGTGGCGACTCTTCAAGCCCTGGATGGTGAAGCCGAGCTCGCGTGTCTTGCGGAAGTTGTCGGGCGATGTGACCACCATCCAGTACTGGAGCGACCGACCCTCCGAGCGCCCGGACTTGCGCCTTCGTCGCGAGCGGCTGCTCTTCGCCGGCCGGTCCGCGGCCGGTGCGGGGCCTGGAGCTGTCTGTTCTTCAGCCAACGACGGGATCCTGGTTCGCGACGGGATCTGCGGGCCGGATCGGACCCAGGTCCTGAGCCTCGGGCAGAAGCACCGTGAGGTTGCGGATCTGGGAGATGTGCGCCATCTCGTGGCGCGTCACCATGCGGCACACCTCGAGGAGGGTGACGACGCCGCCACGAGGATCGACCACTGACCGGTCCCACTCGCTCTTGCCCCAGCCATGGAGCAGGTCGACCGTCCGCCGGCGCACCCGCGCGAAGTCCTCCAGCGCCTCCTGCAGGGGGCGGTCGAGCTCGTGGTCGTGGGTGGGGTCGATGGTGCCTCGCACATCGGCCTTGGCGAGTCCGTCGAGGTGGGCGTGCCGGATGAGCCCATCCACCTTCGAGCCCGAGTCGACCAGGTGCCCGATCAGACCGCCGAGCGTCGGGAACGCGGGCCCGTGGCGATAGCGCAGCCGCGCCTCGTCCAGCCCGTAGACGAGATCGGCGATCCGCTCCGGCACCGAGCTCATGAGCAGCACGGCGTCCGCCGGCGAGAGCTCCTCCTCGAGGTCCACAGCCCAACGATAACGAGTGGCCAACCGGGGCACCGATGCCTCACCATGAGCCGACCATGGCAGCCGAGGTCGGGCCGGACGGGCAGCCACCGCGATTCGATGGCGCGGCCTGGGTCTCCCAGGACGGGAAGTATTTCTGGAACGGCGCCGCGTGGCAGAAGATCAAAAGGCAGCGCTTCCGGCCGCCGATCGCGGTGACAGTCATCATCGTGGTGGTTTTGGTGGTCGTGGGGTACGTTGTCAAGAGCATCCCCCAGCCGGCTCCCCCGCCGTATGGGGTGACGAACGGGAAGATCGACAACTCAACGCAGTTCGAGTTCGACTACCGGCGCTCCACAACCTGCAACAACCTGACCTTCGACTACGTCTTCTTCGACCAGGGCGGCTCCCAGGTCAGTACCTTCGCCGGTCAACAGACGAACAAGGTGCTTGCCAACAGCAACTACCACTTCACCATCAATCTCTTTTTCGGGTTGGCGATCGATCCGAAAGCGGTTCGTTTCACCGCCAGCGCGACCTGCCACGACTGAGGACTGCGGTCGGGCCGTCTAAGCTGGAGAAATGCAGCAGGTTCAGGTCGCGTGCGACTCCTGCGGCGCCGAGCTGGTCCCGAACGCCGCCTACTGCGAGCGCTGCGGCACCCGAACCCGGAGGGCGCGGCGCCTCGTGCGGCTGGCGATCAGGGTCGAGCTCCTGTTCTTCTTGCTGGTGGTGGGGCTGGTGATCGCCTTTACGTGGATCTACTCGGTGCAGCGCTGATCACGGGATCCCGCCATTCGGGCCCAAATGGTCGTGGTTAACGACCCGCGGCGCTTGCAAACCGTTCGGACAATCTGGTCAGGCGCGCCAGCAGCTCGGGCGGCTCGGTGACGGTGAACTCGGCGTCCAGCATGCCCAGGTAGAGGGCAAGCATCTCAATCGTGTTCGCGGTCGCGTGGACAACGCAGGTGTCATCGTCGATCGGCTCGACCACGAGTCCGCGGGGCACACGTTCTGTGATTACCGCCGCAGGAGCCTGCACCACCACTCGCGCGCGATGCGCCATGGGTGCCGCGCGTACGTTTCGCGTCACGTACTCCCCGATGTCCTCGGCCGGCGCCTCGCGTGGTGTGAAACGAGGGCCGTTCGGACTGCGGAGCTGGAGGCGGTCGACGCGGAAGGTGCGCCAGGCCCGCCGGTCTCTGTCCCAGGCCACCAGGTACCACCGGCGGCCCCAGTGGACCAACCTGTACGGCTCGACAGACCGCGTGCTCTCCGTGCCGTCGTGTTTTCGATAGTCCATGCGCAGCACCTCGGCGTCGCGACATGCGGCGGCGATCGTCGAGAGAATGTGCGGCTCGACGGTGGGTCCTGAGAACACAACGGGGACCGTATAGGCCGACAGCGTGTTGACCCTACGGCGCAGGCGCGCAGGGAGCACCTGCTCGAGCTTGACCAGCGCGCGGACCGACGTTTCCTCGATCCCCGCCACCCCGCCCCCGGTCGACGACCGCAGCGCCACCGCCACGGCCACCGCCTCATCGTCGTCAAGCAAGAGTGGCGGCAGCGCGGCGCCGGCGCCAAGGCGGTAGCCGCCGGCAACCCCCGAGGCCGCGCCCACCGGATAGCCCAGCGTGCGAAGGCGAACCATGTCGTTGCGGATGGTTCGAGTGCTGACCTCCAGCCGCTCCGCCAGGTCGGCTCCGGACCACTCTCGGCGGGACTCGAGAAGGGTCAGAACCCGGAGCAGGCGCTCGGAGGTGCTCAGCATCCTGGTTTCGATATTCAATCCTATTTAGGAAGCTACCGTTCCGCAATAGCCAATAGCCTGAGCCATGCCAAAAAAGCAGGATGAAAGGAGAAAAGACATGACTCAAGGCTCGACTCGTTTCCAGGTGATTCTGGCCACGCTGGGAGTGGCCATGGCGCTGCTGTTGGCGGCGCTCGACCAGACCGTGGTGGGCGTCGCGATGCCCCGGATCGTCTCGGACCTGCATGGCATCGAGCTCTATGCCTGGGTCACCACGGCGTACCTGATCACCTCGACCGCGCTGGTTCCGGTCGCGGGCAAACTCGGTGACATGTTCGGCCGCAAGCCCTTCATGCTCGCCGGAATGGTCGGATTCATCGCCGCCTCGGCGCTTTGCGGCCTGTCTCAAAACATGATCGAGCTCGTGCTGTTCCGCGGCCTGCAGGGGGTCTTTGGTGGCGTCTTGTTCGCCTCGACCTTCGCGGTCATGACAGATCTGTTTCCGCCGGAGCAGCGAGCGCGGATGAGTGGGGTCTTCGGTGCCATCTTCGGTCTCTCGTCGGTCATCGGACCGTCGCTCGGCGGATTCCTCACGGATGGGCCCGGCTGGCGATGGGTCTTCTACGTCAACATTCCGCTCGGGGTCGCGGCCACGATCCTGGTCGCGACGCAGCTCCCGCGCGTGCGCTCGCAAGCCAGGCTTCGGGATATCGACTTCGCCGGCACGGCTCTGCTCTTAGCCGGTCTCACGCCGCTGCTGATCTCGCTTTCGATGCTGCGCGACCACTCCTGGCTTTCCGTACAGGTGCTGGGGCTGCTCGGTCTGGCGGGTGTCCTCCTGGTGGCCTTCTTCATCACCGAGCGCCGCGTCGAGCACCCGATCGTGCCTTTTCGCCTGTTCCGTCTCAACGTCTTCGCCGTCCCGGCGCTGATCTCTTTCTTCAGCGCGGTCGGAATGTTCGGCGCGATCGTGTTCGTTCCCCTCGTCTATCAGGGCGTGCTTGGAGTGAGCGCGTCCAACTCCGGTCAGCTCTTGACACCGATGCAGCTGGCGGTCGTGGTGACGGCGACCTCGACGGGTGTTCTCCTCGCCCGCGTCCCGCGCTATCGATTCGTCGGCACCGCCGCGCTGGGGGCGATGATCCTAGGCCTGGTCCTGCTGGCTCAGATCGGCCCGCACTCGAGTCCGTGGGAAGTGGCGCGCGACATCATCATCATCGGAGCCGGGCTGGGGGTGACGTTCCCGCTCACGCTCGTCGTGGTGCAGGCCGGGCTGCCTCATCAGCTGGTCGGCGTCGCCACGAGCCAGATCACCTTCTGGCGAAGCCTCGGCGGCACGATCGGCACGGCAGTCCTCGGCGCGATCCTCACCAACCACCTGCCGCACCAACCCAGCCGAGCCGCACTGGCCGGCACCTTGCACGACCTGTTCCTGCTGGCCGCGCTGGTCGCGGTGGTGTCGTTGATCGTCAGCGTCTTCCTGCGCGAGGTGCCGCTG
>DASWGF010000025.1:0-5808 GCA_036393875.1 Candidatus Dormiibacterota bacterium | reverse complement strand
GGTCTCCGGTGCTCGAGATTGGCTTGAGGTTTGCGCGTGCCCTTGTGGCGGGCGACGATGAAGCGGAGCGCTTGTACCAGGCCGCGATAACCGAAGACACCAGCCTCCCGCTGATGGTCGCTCGCAGCCAGCTCGCCTATGGCACCTGGCTGCGACGCCAACGCCGGGTCGCCGAGTCACGTGCCCCTCTGCGCGCCGCCCGAGATGCATTCCTGGCGATGGGCGCCACCCCGCTGGCCGAGCGCGCCCGCCGCGAGCTGCGCGCGTCGGGGGAAAACAGTCCCCGCCGTCTGCCGAGAGCTTCTGATCGCCTGACGCCCCAGGAGCTTCAGATCGCTCAGATGGCCGCCGGGGGGATGTCGAACCGCGAGATCGGGCAGAGCCTGTTTCTCTCGCACCGCACCATCGGCTTCCACCTTTATCGGCTGTTTCCCAAGCTCGGCATCACCTCGCGCAACCAGTTGCGTGGGGCGCTCGAAATCGAGGCGATGACCGCTTAGCGGGCGGGACTTGGGGCCATCGGCTTCGCTACGCGCGCCGCGGATCGCAGGCCAACTCCTCTCACGATCAGCATCAACCCGAAGAGGACGAGCCAGAATCCGAGGAAGATCGTCAGGAAGAATAGAGACGAGACTGGAAAAATCACCACCAATCCGCCGGCGACGATGCTGAGGATGCCGGTAATCGCGATCCATGGCCGCCACGGGACCTCCGAATGTCCGATGGCAAGGAAGAGTTCGATGACACCAAGTGCAATCCAGTAGATGCCGACCAGGGTCGCAAGCACCAAGAGCGTCAGACCCACGTGACCCAATAGATAGATCGCAACCACCAAAGAGAAAACCGACAGCAGCGCGATCAGGGCCCTGAGCCACCCGTTCTCGTTCGGAATCGCAAACGCGAAAACAAACTGGTAGACCGCGCCCACCAGTAGCTGGACCGCAAAGATGATCGCGATCACCACCAGCGTTGAGCTCGGCCACGCGACCGCTATGACGCCGGCGAGTAGTGAGGCGACACCGTACGCCACGATCCACCCCCAGGCACTCCCAAGCCGCCCCAGCATCGCCGTCATTTCGTCGCCCCGAGTCGTATCCATGGGTTCCTCCTGGTCACCCCGATGGCCGGCGCCGAGCCCCATTGTTCCGACCAGGCGACGGGTTCGCTTCAGTCAGACGACTGGTTTCTAGCGAGAACGGGCGTTTTGAGCGTCTCCCGGCGCCAGGTCCGCGAGCGACTTATGAGATCGCCTCCAGCTTCACAGCGTGCGAGAACGTGGCCTTGCTTCGTGAGGCAACCACGTACCTCACCGACACCAGGTGCAGGAGCATGTAGACGGGCACCATGAAAGTCACCACTATGGCCAGCGGTTGCATCAGCAGGAAGGCCGAGGTAGGGCTGGTCTGCAGTAGGTGGAGCGGCCCCGGAGCGGTGGCGAGCCCAAGCACCGCGGCGTTGATGAAGTCCAGCAGGCCCACCACAGAGTGCGACGACCCCGTTTGAAAAGTTCGTCAGTGACGATCCGAGTGCGGCGCCTTCAACCGGCGCTCGTAGTCGTCGATCGGACTGAGCACGAGGCAGCCGATCTGGTCGTCCCTCCGCAGGATCCAGTTGGATATGGCGAGCACCTCGCAGCCCCCGTAGCCACGCGCGGCCGCCAGCAACATCGAGGCCCCGTAAAAGAGGAACGCTGCGTTGCTGGTGAACGAGAGGGGTGGCGCGTACAGAGGAGTGAGGACGAGCGCAATGAACACGGCGATGTTGATGGTTGTAGCCAGGGGC
Source organism: Candidatus Dormiibacterota bacterium (assembly GCA_036393875.1). Taxonomy (GTDB): domain Bacteria; phylum Chloroflexota; class Dormibacteria; order Dormibacterales; family Dormibacteraceae; genus UBA10449. The sequence continues at coordinate 4,026 of DASWGF010000025.1, read as the reverse complement.
CCGGTCGCTTCATAGCGGGTCTTGGCAGTGCGGGCGCGAATCCACTGCCATGTGAGCAGAACAGCTGGAAACGCGACCAGACCTAGCGCAACCGACAAGGGATCGAAGCCGGTTTGGACATTGCCGTGCATCACTTCGATGCGACCTCCCGTCAGCCCATACAACACCATGAAGGAGCCGATCAGAACCCGGGCCACGGTGCCGATGGTGCCGATCTGGCGCCGTCGCGCCTGCTCCGATTCGTTCACGTTGGTTTCTGTCACCCTGGGGCTCATACCCAATCCGGGCCGATGCGAGTGCACGTCGCCAGGCGCTCAGCGATCGGCCCCAAGGCGACGGCGGCCTCGTCAACGATCCGATCCAGGCCCCGCAGGGCAAGGCGGTAGACGACCTCTTTGCCGCGGCGTTCGGTGTCGACGAAACCGCAGTGCCGAAGACAGGCCAGGTGGGTGCTGACCCTTGGCTGAGGTTGGCCCACTGCGCTCACCAGCTCACCAACAGTGCGCTCGTGATCCTCGAGCAGCTCCAGTATGTGGAGCCGGGTCGGATCTCCTAGAACGCGAAAGAAGCGTGCCGCCGCGGCGCGGTCGGTTGGAGCTAAAATCGTGGAATACATATCTGGAAAGCAGGATAACATACGCATCGCCCGAGGTGGCGATCGGAAATGTCACACGGGGGAGGAGACGCGAGATGAAGACGAGAGAGGAGTCCGAGACACCCAAAGAGGTCTCGTTGGCTGACATAGCAGAGGCAATCGGTGCAGCCATGCCGGTCCTCGACGAGACGGATCAGCACATAGCAACCGCCATCTATCGCCTGATGAGCAGTGGAGTGCCGGCGGCGCCTGAAGCGATTGCCAAGGCGGTCGGCGGCATCTCAGTGGACGGCGTGAACCAGAGACTGAACAAGTGGCCTGGCGTGTTCAGGGACGACATGGGACGAGTGGTCGGCTTCTGGGGTCACGCCATAGACAAGCTGGAGCCGGAGTACCGTCTCGTGGCCGCCGGCAACACGACCTACGCTTGGTGCGCTCTGGACACGCTCTTCATTCCGGGCATCATCGGCAATGATGTCCGCGTCGAGGCATCTGACCCAGTCAGCGGTGAGCCGGTGTCACTCGTGGTCGATCGTGATGGTGCACGCGGCGTGACGCCCGCCGGCGCATTGGTTTCGATGGTCATTCCTGATGGTCCTTTTGGCTACGACGTGATCGAAAGTTTCTGCCACCGTGTCCTTTTCTTTGCCTCGCACAAGACAGGCGACAAGTGGATTGCCGCCCATGAAGGCACGACCTTGTTGCCAGTTGACCAGGCGTTTGAGGTCGGACGCGCGCTGACTGAGCGTGTCGCCCCCAATTCATGAAGGTCACGATTCAGTACTTCGATGGGTGCCCCCATTGGAGGCTCGCGGACGAGCGGGTCCGGCACGTACTTGGAGAGTTCTCCCGCGATGACGTCACGCTCGAGTACCAGCTCATCGACTCTCCGGAGGCGGCTGATCAACTCGGCTTCCATGGCTCGCCAACAATCCTCATCGACGGTCGGGATCCCTTTCTCACCGGCAGTGAACAGGTCGGTATGAGCTGCCGCGTCTTTAGAACTGAAGATGGGATTCAGGGCGCGCCGACGGAAGCTGAGCTGAGCAAGCTTCTCGAGGAATATGGGCACGCCGAGCCAGAGGCAAGCCTCTAGCCCGCCATCTGCTCGGCTGCGCACTCCGCGGCTCGTCTCTGAAGGAGCTCCCGCTCGCGCACGTTGTCAGTAAGCGACGCAGCGCGCTCGAATTCGGCCCGCGCCTCATCGGCACGGCCGAGCTTCCTGAGGAGGTCGCCCCGGACGGCCGGCAGCAGGTGATATGACTTGAGCGAAGGCTCGCCGACGAGCGCGTCCACAAGGTCGAGGCCGGCTGCGGGACCGAAGGCCATCCCCACGGCGACCGCCCTGTTCAGCTCGACGACCGGCGACGGTGCGAGTTGCGCGACTGCGTCGTAGAGCGCCACGATGCGCGGCCAGTCCGTTTCCCCCGCGGTCGTCGCTCGAGCGTGGCACGCCGCGATTGCCGCCTGCAGCGCGTAGGGGCCCAGGGCGCCTCCGAGGCTCTCGGCGCGCTCGAGCGCGGCCAGGCCGCGCCGGATCAGTAGACGATCCCAGCGCGCTCGGTCCTGATCGAGTAAGAGGACTGGCTCACCGGATGGCCCGACTCGAGCGCCCAGACGGGAGGCCTGGATCTCCATGAGGGCCACGAGGCCGTGTACTTCAGGCTCGGTCGGGGTGAGCTCGGCCAGGATGCGGCCCAGGCGGAGCGCCTCTTCGCAGAGCGCCGGTCGGACCCACTCGCTGCCCGCCGTCGCGGAATACCCTTCGTTGAAGATCAGATAGATCACCTCGAGGACCGAGGCGAGGCGCGCCACCCGTTCGGCTCCGCCCGGGACCTCAAACCTGACGTGCGCCTCGGCGAGAGTCCTTTTCGCGCGGACGATCCGCTGCGCTGTGGTCGAGACGGGGACGAGGAACGCCCTGGCAATCTCCTCCGTCGTCAGACCGCCGAGCACTCGAAGGGTGAGCGCAACCCGTGCGTCCTTCGCGAGGACCGGGTGGCATGCCATGAAGATGAGGCCGAGGAGATCGTCCCCGACCTCATCGTCGATCGCTGTATCGAGGTCCAAGACGTCTCGAGCCATCTCGACATCGCGCCCGATCTCCTCGTGCTTGCGCTCGAGCGTCTTACGGCGCCGGATCAAGTCGATCGCGCGGTGTTTTGCGGTCCCCATGAGCCAGGCGCCGGGGCGCTCGGGCACACCTTCGGCAGGCCACTGCTCGAGCGCGGCGACCAGGGCGTCTTGCGCCACCTCCTCAGCCGTCCCTATGTCGCCGACGACGCGAACCAGCCCGGCGATGAGCCGGGCCGACTCGATCCGCCAGATGGCTTCGATCGCTCGATGCGCTTCGGTGGCGTTTCGTGGACCTATGGCTAGAGCTCCTTCACATGCCCTCGAACTCGACGACCTCGCGGACCTCGAAGGTCCCGCCGTCGTAGGGTGCCCGCTTGAGCCACTCGAGGGCCTCGTCGATCGAGCGCACCTGCCATAGCCAGTAACCCGCCACCAGCTCTTTGGACTCCGCGAACGGCCCGTCGATGACGGTGCGCTTGGAGCCGTCGAACCGAACGCGCTTGCCCTGCGAGCTCGGGTGCAGGCGGCCGGCCTCGAGTACCACCCCGGCCTTGAGCAGCTCCTGGTCGAACTTCTGGTACTCCGCCATGGCTTCCGGCGTTGGGGGAGTCGCCACCTGGCTCTGGTTGCCTTCTTTTGCCATTATCAGCACACGCATCTCTGTCTCCTCTTATTACAGCTTCCGCATCATTAGGGCGACGGGCTTTTGAGCCCTTATCCCCTCATCGAATGACTGGCGGCCTTTTCGACATGGTCTATGGTCAGTTCATGAGCGGTCATCGCGAGTCCCCCCGGCTGGATGTCCGAAATCGGATGGCCGGGCGGATGCTCCGCCTCTTCAATCCCATAACCCGTAGGTTCATCTCCGCCGGCCTCCCGACCGGTGCCCCGAATGTGCTCCTCACGATGCACGGTCGGCGGTCCGGGACGCTTCGCACGGTACCGATCGGCATGCTCGAGCTCGACGGGCGCTCATTCGTGCAGGCGTCCTACGGTGAGATCGGCTGGGTCGCCAACCTGCGGGCGGACGGCGAGGCCACCGTCACCCATCCGGGCGGCCGTCGCTTACCGGTGCAGGCCATCGAGCTCCCGCCCGAGGAAGCTGGAGCCGTGCTGCGGCAAGCACTCCAGCAGTTCCGGCGGTCGCGCGTCATGCGCGCGCTGCTAGGACCAAACTTCAGGCCACCCCTCGGTGTCATGTGGCGCTTGCGGATCCGCGTCGATGACACGCTCGAGGAGTACATCGCCGAGGCTCGACGCCATCCACTCTTCGAGCTGCGGCCGGCCGATGCAGGAAGACGTAGCCCTGCCTGACGGCTGAGAACCGCGCTCTCCTCGAGTGATCAACCGCACTA
>DASWGF010000024.1:0-2274 GCA_036393875.1 Candidatus Dormiibacterota bacterium | reverse complement strand
GACAAGGCGACCAAGATGGCGAAGGGCTGCCCGATCCTGAAGAGCGGCGGACAGATCGCGGTCTACGAAACCTTCAGCATGCAGCCGGGGTAGCTTGCCGTCGTTCTTTGCGAGTCGTGAGGGCGGGCGGGCCGTAATCGTTGGCGGCGACGCCCGCCACCTGGCCCGCTCGCTCCGTGCGCGTGTGGGGGAGGAGATCGACGTCGTCGATCCGGATGGATTCCTGCTTACAGTCCGCCTGGACCAGGTCTCCCCCGAACGCGTCGAAGGCTCGATCGTCGCTCAGGTCGAGCACCACCCCGAGCCGCAAGCCCGGATCACGATCGCGATCGCGCAATTGCCGGCGCCCGCACTGGAGCTCGTCCTGTCGCGCTGCACCGAGGTCGGTGCTTATGGATTCCACGTTTTTCACGCCGACCGGAGCGTGGCCCGTGGCGCCAAGGCCGAACGCTGGAACACGATCTGCCGCGAGGCGGCCATGCTTGCCGGCCGGCTGAAGGTGCCGCCGGTGGAGGGCCCGTCGACTTTCGACGAGGTGCTTTCGGCCGCCGAGCATCCCGTGCTGCTCGTGCGGGGCGCTCCGGTCGACCTGGCCGACCTGACCGAGCCTCGAGACCTCACGCTCCTCGTCGGTCCGGAGGGCGGGTGGTCCGAGCGCGAGCTGGGGCTCGTCGCCACCACCGCCGGTCTGGGGCCGCGAAACCTGCGAGCCGATACGGCCGCAATCGCGGGGCTCGCGGTGGCCCTGGCCGTTCGCCACCAGCTCTAGCGCTTAGCTGCAGCCACTCGCGGGATAGGCCGATTTCGGGTAGACGCGAAGCACAGCACCCTGCAGAGTGACCAGGCACAGCGACTGGGCGCCTCCGATCCAGATTCCATGCGCGTCCGCAATTGCGCTTTGAAAACCATTCGAAAGGTCGCGGTACGGGCTCGATTCTTGATCCGTGTAGGTCGCGAGCTCACTCGCCTGGTTCGGCGCGCTGACCAACCAGTACTCAGTGCCGCCGACGGACGGGTTGGCGGGGTCGCTCCAATCCGAGCGCACCAGGAGTGCTGAGCTGGTGGCGAATGCGATCCACCGAACCAAATGAGCTGGGCGGTAGAACCAGGTAGTCGTCTGGCCGGCGGTGTCGCGGTGGTCGATGCGGTTTTCGCCAGGCATCCCGGTCATTGCGCTGCGATACGGCTGGGGGTCCTTCGGGTCGACGACTCCAACCCATTGCGCATCGGGTGGATAGAGCCCATCGGACACTTTGGTCACTACGCCGGTGGTGGGATCCAGTTTCCATACCCCCGGCCCTCGCCCTTCGAAGCCGATACCGAGGTCGATGCCGGTGCCGGTGAAGTCGATCACGAAATATGGCTGCGCGTCCGGCATGGCAACCACGCGCACGTCAGCACCAGTGCCGGCGTCGACGACATGAACGCGAGGCGCCGCCGGGGGACTCGCGGACCAGCCCTCGGTGTAGGCATAGCGGCGCCCGTCGGGTGACACCTGGTTTTGAAACACCGGCAGCCAGCGCGAAACGGGGGTGTCGTAGAAGGTTCCCAGCTCGGAGGTGACGCTTACGGACAGGGCGGGGAAGTCGATGAACCAGCTGGTCGCCTCGCCGCCGCGGCGATAGGCAGGCAAGCGGCATGAAAAGCCGACAGTGGTCAGCGGCAAGACAGGCGCACTCGACGGACTGGGGGAGGGGGCCGTGGCGGTCGGCGACGGTACAGCCGTGCTTACGGGGGTGCTCGGCGAGACCGATGCCGACGCGCTATGCGAGGCTTCGCCAGGCGAAGCGCTGCCGCCGCACGCGCTGAGCATCGCCGTGACCAACAAGGCCAGAATTTGCCGCATACGACAGAAACGATGGGGCCGCCGGCCGGTTACCAACTAGCGTTTGAGGGCGCGGTACGTCTTCACCTCGCCGGCGATCGCGATCACCGACGCCACGACGAACAAGATCCCGCCCAGCACCATCAGGCCGGCGCCGATCAAAGCGGACGATCCGGCGACTCCCAGCCCGACCGCGAACCCACCGATGGCGATGACCAGCGCGGCGTAGGTCTGGAACCCGCGGCGGGACGCGGCGAAGCCCGGCGCCAGCTCACCCAGCGGCTGGGAGGTGACGCGGCGCATGACCATGTCAGCGGCGCCGCCCAGGTTGAGAAGCAGGACCAGGCCCGCCACGGACAGGATCACGCCGATCGCCAATACCATCGCCTGAGTCGAATCTTCCCACGTCGGGTCCCGTGTCTCGCCCCACTAGCATTTGAGGGTGCCTA
>DASWGF010000023.1:0-2224 GCA_036393875.1 Candidatus Dormiibacterota bacterium | reverse complement strand
TGCTCGTCACCAACGAGGGGAACGCGGACCTCACGACCACTCTGCCGCCGGTCCACATCGCGCTGTTCGGCGTCGACAAGATCGTCGCGTCACTTGATGACGCCGTCGCGGTTCTACGCATGCTGCCGCGCAGCGGTACGGGTCAGATCATGACCAGCTACGTCAACTGGATCACCGGCCCCTCGCGCTCGGCGGATATCGAGCAGTCACTGACGATCGGAGTCCACGGGCCCAGAGAGATGCACTGCGTGATCCTCGACAACGGTCGCGAAGAGATGCGGGCGGACCCGGTCTTCCGCGACGCCCTCACCTGCATCAGGTGCGGCGCCTGCTCAAATGCATGCCCTCCGTTCATGGCCGTGAGCGGCCACCAGTTCGGCTACATCTACAACGGTCCGATCGGGCTGGTGCTGACGCCGTTTCATCACGGTCTCGAAGCCGCCGACCTGCCCAATACGCTTTGCACACAGTGCAACGCATGCCAGGAGATCTGCCCGGTCGACATCCCGCTGCCGCGCCAGATCCTCGAGCACCGGCGCAAGGGCCGCAAGTCGCTGCGCAAGAGAGCCCTGCTCGGCGTCTGGGAGCGGCCCGAGCTGGCCGACCGCATGCTCCGCGCCGGTGCTCCGTTCAGCGGGCTCGTGCCGGGGGCGCCCCGGCTCGCACGTGTCCCGTACCGGGATATGGCGCCGGCCGACGGCGAGGGAGCAGGCGAACCGCTCACGATCTTTGCCTCCTGCATGGTCGACCGCATGCAGCCGGAATCGGCGGTCGCGCTCCAGCGCATCGCCGAGGCCGCGGGCTACAGGGTTGAGTTTCCCAAGGGTCAGTGGTGTTGCGGCCTGATCGCCGCCAACGCCGGCGACTTCAAGGGCGCCAACGAATTGACTACAAGCCTCGCCCAAAGCCTTCGAGATTCCAAGGGTCTGATCGTGACGCCGTCCGCGTCCTGCTTCGGCGCATTCACGATCGACGCTCCGGATTGGGGTGCACCCGCCGACGAGCCGCTCCGGGCGCGGTTCCGGGACTCGACGCGATTCGCGCTCGAGCTTCTCGCACGCCGTCCGGACCTCGTGAGCACCGATCAGATGAGCCTCAAGATTGCTTACCACGACTCCTGCCAGACGCTCCGCCAGCTTGGGCTCAAAAGCGAACCCCGGCAGCTGCTCGACATCGCCGGCTACGAGGTTGTGGATCTTCCCGACATCGCCAACTGCTGCGGGTTCGGCGGCACGTTCAGCCTCGAGTGGCCACGCGTGGCGGATCGGCTGGCGCAATGGAAGCTCGATGCGATCACCAAGACCGGCTGCACCGTGGTCGCCTCTGACAACCCGGGCTGCCTGATGCACATCGCCGCCGCCGCCCGGCGGCGTGGGCTGAACCTACGGGTGGCGCACGTGCTGGAGCTGGTCGCCGAACACCTGGCTACTCTATGAGGAACTCATGACAGGGTCGGCGCGTTGACACCAGGTATGGGCATCCTCGAGACCATCAGCTCGCCCGAAGATCTCCGGCGCCTCGATCAATCGCAGCTGGCGCAGCTTGCCCAGGAGGTGCGCGCTTTCCTGGTCGAGCAGACGTCCAGGAGCGGCGGCCACCTCTCCCCCAACCTCGGAGTCGTCGAGCTGACCTTCGCTCTGCACCGCGTGTTCGAGAGCCCCAAAGACGCGATCGTGTGGGACACCGGGCACCAGGCATACGTACACAAGATCGTCACCGGCCGGGCCCGAGACTTCGCGCGGCTCCGCCAGACAGGTGGATTGTCCGGCTACCCATCGCGCCAGGAGTCCGAGCACGACCTGGTCGAGAACAGCCATGCCTCCACCTCATTGAGCTATGCGCTCGGCATCTCTGAGGCTCGGCTGCGCAAGAAGAAGGCCGGTCATGTCGTCGCCGTCATCGGCGATGGAGCGCTGACCGGAGGCATGGCGTACGAGGCACTCAACCAGATCGCGCACCTGCAGCCGCCCAACCTGATCATCGTCATCAATGACAACGGCCGCTCGTACGCGCCCACCGTGGGCGGTCTGGCCCGGCACCTGTCGCAACTGCGCATCGATCCCCGCTACGAGCGCATCAAGGTCGAGATCTCCCGCCTCCTCAGCGGCCTGCCCCTGGTCGGCTCGACCGCCGACCAGGCCGCTTATCGAGTCAAGGAGAGCCTGAAGCAGCTTCTCCAGCCTTCGACCGTGTTCGAAAGCCTGGGCATCAAGTACGCGGGTGT
>DASWGF010000022.1:0-2044 GCA_036393875.1 Candidatus Dormiibacterota bacterium | reverse complement strand
TCGAGGAAGGCGCGCATGCCCTCCTTCTGATCCTCGGTTGAGAACAGGAAGTAAAAGCTCTTGCGCTCGGCCACGAGTCCTTCGGCGAGTGGTGAGTCGAAGGCTTTGAGCACCGCCTCCTTGGCCATGCGAAGGGCAAGTGGAGCCTTCTCCGCCAGCTGGCGCGCGATTCGCTTGGCGATCTCGATCGTCATCTCGGCCGGCACGACCTTGTTGACGATGCCCAGCTCCTTCGCCCGAGCCGCGGTGATAGGCGTCCCGGTCAACACCGCCTCCATGGCCGCGTACTTGCCCGCCGTTCGCGGCCATCGCTGCGTGCCGCCGGCGCCGGGAATGATGCCGAGGTTGATCTCGGGCTGCCCGAGGCGCGCGGAATCGCCGGCGATGATCATGTCGCACATCAGCGCGAGCTCGCAGCCGCCGCCAAGCGCGTAGCCGTTCACGGCCGCGATCAGGGGCTTGGTGAAGGCGACGATGCCGGCCCAGCGTCCGGTCTGGTCGCGATTGAGCTGCTCGACTGCCGTCCGATCCGCCATGTCGCCGATGTCGGCCCCGGCCGCGAAGACCTTGGGCCCGCCGGTGAGGACGACCGCCCGGACGCGCTCGTCCGCGTCGAGCTCGCGGAGCGCCTGGCTGACCTCGGCGATGAGCTCCGGGCTGAGGGCGTTCAGGACCTTGGGCCGGTTCAGGGTCACCGTGGCGATGGGCGGCTCGACATCCACGGTTATGAACTCGTACCCCACGGCGTCTATGATCGGCCATGTGGGGACAGGCATGGGGCAGGCGGCGTCGGCGAGAGATTCGGGGATCCAGGTGGCCCGGATGCTAGGCGCCGGCGAGCACGCGAGGGAGCGCATCGCGTAGATGCGTGACCGAGCGCGCGCAGACGGCAACAACGCAGACGGGCCGCATGGGCCCCGAAGATCCGTCGACGATCGCCCGCTCCGTGCCCTGACGCTAAGGGACTCCTACGGCAGGGTTGCCGACGACCTCCGGATCTCGATCACCGACCGCTGCAACTTCCGGTGCATCTACTGCATGCCTGCGGAGGGGCTGAAGTGGCTGAAGCGTGACGACCTGCTCCGCTTCGAGGAGATCGCGCGGCTGGCCGGCCTTTTCGTCGACCGCTACGGCGTGCGGACGATCCGGATCACCGGCGGCGAGCCGCTGGTGCGGATCAAGGTCGAGGAGCTGGTCGGGATGATCAACGACATCGACCCCACCCTCGACATCACGATGACCACCAACGGTGTCCTGCTGCGCGAGAAGGCCCAGCTGCTCAAAGCTGCGGGGCTGAAGCGCATCAACATCTCGCTCGACACCCTGCACATGGACCGCTTCCACGAGATCGCGCGCAGCGACGCTTTCGGGCGGGTCATGGACGGCATCCGGGCGTCGCGCGAGGCTGGACTCTGGCCGATCAAGCTGAACATGGTGGTCATGAAGGGCAAGAACGACGACGAGGTCGTCGACTTCGCGCGCCTGGCTCGCGACGAAGGCTACGAGGTGCGCTTCATCGAGTTCATGCCGCTTGATGGCGACAACATCTGGACCAATGAGCAGGTAGTGCCGAGCCGGCGCATCCAGGAGCAGATCGAGGACCTGTTCCCGCTGCAGCCCGTCGCGGATCCGCGACCAGGTCCGGCCACGCGTTTCAAGTTCGCCGACGGCGCGCCTGGGGGCATCGGGTTCATCTCCTCGGTGAGCCAAGCGTTCTGCACGACCTGCAACCGCATCCGGCTCACCGCCGAGGGCGGCCTGCGCACTTGTCTGTTCTCGCTGCAGGAAACGCCGCTGCGCGACCTCATGCGATCCGGCGTATCGGACGACCATCTCGGCCGCGTGATCGAGACGGCCGTGTGGCGCAAGGAAGAGGGTCACCTGATCAACCAGCCCGGGTTCGTCAAGCCCGGGAAATCGATGTCGCAGATCGGGGGATGATCCAGGAGCTCCACGCGGGGGCGACCAACCTGGTCTACAAGGCGATGCTCGAGCTCCGGCCGAACATCGGCCCGGAGTCGGTCTTCGTCGAGCATGTCGACAC
>DASWGF010000021.1:0-13809 GCA_036393875.1 Candidatus Dormiibacterota bacterium | reverse complement strand
CCTTCGAAGTCGCCATGCTCGATGCCGAACGCCCATCTGGGCCGGACGCGAAAGCACGAGCTCACGGCGGGGTCGAGCATTTCGATCTTGTAATCGGTCTCGTACTTCTCGTTCTCGAGCGCCAGCAGCTTGGCGATGTCCTTCACATTGGTAAGCAGCTCCGCGGTGCCCTCGACCACGACGGGGTTGGCGGCATCCTCGGTGGTGACGACGCACCGAGGGTTGACGCCGAGGTTCTTCGACTTGCGCGACGGCTTGCTGCTGCTGAACCAGAAGGCGCCGTCGTGCCACATGCCCCACACGGGCATCGCATGGGGCCGACCGTCCGGCCACACCGTCACCACCCAGTAGTTGCGCGAGGAGATGAGGCGCTCCTCGGCCCACGACCAGGGCAAGAGGCCGGTGCCTTCGGTCGCAGGCAGGGTGCCATAGCCCGGCATGTGAGGACGTGCGGATCTGGCCGGCCGGACCATCACGCCACCGCGGGCGGGGTGACGCCGGCGCCTTCGAGCAGCTCGTGCACCGGCCGCACGATGGCTTGCGCGGCCTCGAGCCCCGTCGCGGCGAGGTACCGCTCGACGATCCTCCTACCCACCGCATAACCGCCCATGTGAGGGATGCCGACCGGCTCCGCTCCAATCCGGCGGGCCACCTCGTCGCCAAGCACGTAGGGACTCCAGTCCCGAAATGTGGAGCCGGTGCCGAATGCACGGATGACCTTGTCCCACGTCTCGTCCAGCACCTTCCCGGTCACGTCTTTGTACCAACCGCCGGTCGAGTCGGGACCGCACACCTCGAAGGTGAAGACCTCGGCGAGCCCCTCGTGCACCACCCATTCGGCCAGGTTGAACGGGCCCTCGACGTTGGGAGTGCGGATGTTGTGCGCCAGCTCATGCACCGCGCACGCTCCGATCCTGGTCTCGTTGTAGTCGGTCGGCCAGACCACCATGAAGATCGTGCCGGGGTCGGAGCCCATGCCGTAGTAGCCGAGCGTGCGCTCTAGAAAGACCGGATCGTCGGGGTAGCCGAGCGTCACCGTGACCTCGATGCGGTCGGGGTGGCGGATTCCGGGCAGAGACGAATTCTGGTATTCCCACGCGCGCGCCAGATCGCGCTTGATGTGGCCCCACGCGTCGGCCTTGACCAGGCGGTCGACGGCTGGAGCGTAGCGGGGGTCGTCGACCTCGACCCGGAATCCATCTCCGCGCTCGTGGATCTCGCGCAGCAGGTTCATGCCCGCGGTGTCGAACGACGAGATCCCCCGGATCGCCGCGAGAGCGTCGAGCCGGGCTGAGACCGGAAGCGTGAACAGGCGCGCGAGGGCGGGCCCGTCGTCGCGCACGACGAACTCGAGCTGGTCGTCTGTGCTCAGCGCCATGGTTTACAAGAAGCTGAAGCCATTCCGTGCACCCATGTGTATCTAGTTGGCAATTGTGAGCGTCGACTCCACGCGAATCGCCGCTCTCGCCGACCGGCGCCTGCCGGCCCTGGTGAGGGGATGGGCTCCGTTCGTGCTCGTCCTGGTTGCGTACGAAGTGATGCGCGACCTCGCCTCCATGCTCGGTATGCCCGCCCACAACCTCGCGAACCTCGATCGCACGCTCTTCGACGGCTACCAGCCGACGCTGGTCCTGCAGGCGGCCGTCGGCAAGCTGGCCGATGCGGACGTGTTCGAAGATGTGGGCAGCGCTGTCTACGCGATGCACTTCCTTCTGCCCGTCGCCGTAGGCGCCTGGCTGTGGTCGAAAGACCGCGTCGGGTTTCGCACTTTCGGGCTGACCCTGGTCGTCCTTTGCGCGCTCGCATTCGCGACGTATGTGGTCGCGCCGACCGCCCCACCGTGGCTCGCGCAGCCCGCGGCGGTGAGGCATCTCATCGAGGAGACCGTCCAACGCAGCAGCATTCCGTCCAGCCTGGTCTGGCTGTACTCGCAGCACGACTACAACCTCTACGCGGCGTTCCCGTCGCTGCACGCCGGCTTCCCGGTGGTCGCCGCCGCGGCCGCCTGGAGCCAGAACCCCAAGGCGGGCGCGCTGCTGTGGGTCTGGGCGGTGATCGTCTGGGTCGCGGTGGTGTACCTGGGCGAGCACTATGTCGCCGACGTCATCGGCGGAGTCGTTTACGCCGCCCTGGCGATCGCGATCGTGCGGGGCTTCACGGCACGGAGGTCGCGCCGGCCGTCGCCGGCCTGACTGCCGTCACCGTATCCGAGTAAGTCTCCATCTGCTTCTCCCTGGGCAGGAGCCAGGCGAGGACGAGCGTGCCGGCCACCAGGATCACCTGGCTCATCAGCGATTTCTGCAGTCCGACCGCATCGGCGATGGCGCCGTTGATGGGGACGCCGATGGCCGCGGTCACGAAGCCCAGCCCCATCACGAGGCCCGAGGCCAGGCCGGCGCGAGAGGCCATGAGCTGCTGAGCCATCAAGAGCATCAACGGCGCGGTCGATGCCGCGAGGAACCCGATCAAGATCGCGGTCGCGAACGCCCACGGCCCGGGAAACATCGTGTACAGCAGGATGGCGGGGATGGTCAGCACAAGGGTCGCGAGGATCACGGTGCGGCGGCCGTAGCGATCGGCAAGGGATCCGCAGCCGACCGTGCCGACCGCGCTCGCCAAGACCAGTGTCGTCGCGAGCGGACCGTAGAACTCCGGGCCGTAGCCAAGCTGCCGGTACCAGGTGGGCGTGAACGCCTGGAAGACGCTCACCGTCCAGCTGCGCGACATCATCACGCCGATCACCATCGCCAGAGCAAAAACCGGCACTGGGCGTGCAGCCGCGGCGGCGCTCTTCGCGGCGGCCACAGAGGGCCGCATCTGGCCACGCATGCGCCAGAGCAAGTAGGCGCCGGTCGCGACGCCGGGGATGACCAGCAGCCCGGTCCCGTGAAGGCCGAAAAAGGCCAGCAGGCCGATCCCGATCAGCGGCCCGAGCGCGACCCCGATCGTGCCTGCGGTGACGTACACGGACATGCCGAAGCTGCGGCGCCACGCCTGGAGCAGCGCGCGGACGTCGAGCGCGCCGAACGGATGGAACGCGCCGGAGCCCAGGCCCGATGCGCAGGCGAGCGCCACCAGGAGAGGGAACGTCGGCACGAAGCCCACCAGTGCGAACGTCAGCGCTGTCCAGGCGAGGGCGACTCCGGTAAAGCGGGTTCCGTAGCGGTCCGCGATCACGCCGAACAGCGGCTGCGAGATGGCCGCCGTCCCCGAGTAGGCCAGGCTGACCAGCCCGACCGTGGCCAGGCTCAGGTGAAACCGTCCGATCAGCACCGGATAAAGGACGGGGATGACGCCGACATAGCTGTCGACGGTCAGATGCCCGAGCATCAGCGTCACGAGCTTGCCGTTGCGGAGGAGCTCCCTCATCAGAGGCTTATCATGGCCGGGCGTGCGCGAGCTTCTCTACCTCAGCCGCGAAGATGTGGAACGGCTGCTCGACGTCGACGCCATGCTCGACGTTCTGGGCAAAGCCCTGATCGCTTTCTCCGCCGGCATCACGATCGTCCCGCCTCGGGTCGGAATTCGCGTGCCGGACCTGGGGCTCATGGGCACGATGCCGGGCTATGTACCCGGCGTCGCGCTCGAGGTCAAGCTCGTCTCCGTTTTTCCTGACAATCACCAGCACGCGCTGCCCTCCCACCAGGGGCTGATCGCGCTTTTTGACGAAAGCAACGGCGCGCCGCTCGCGATCATGGACGGCACATACATCACGGCCATCCGCACAGGCGGGACCGCGGCGGTGGCGACACGCGCCCTGGCACGCAAAGGTGCGAAGGTGCTGGCGATCCTGGGCGCGGGAGTGCAGGGCGCGTCGCATCTCGAGACCCTGCCTCGAGTTCGTGACTTCGAAGAGATCCGCATCGCGTCGAGGGACGCGAGCAAGGCGGCGGCCCTCGCGTCGCGCCACCCCCTGGCCCGAGCCGTGGGCTCGTTCGAAGATGCCGTGCGCGGCGCCGACGTGATCGCGTGCTGCACCGACTCGCACGAGCCGGTGATCCGCCGCGATTGGCTCAAACCTGGGGTCCACGTCAGCTCGGTGGGCGGGACCTTCGGGCCCGAGATCGATCCTATGACCATGTCCGCGGCGCGGGTGTTCGTTGAATGGCGCGGCGCGGCCACCAACCCGCCGCCGGCCGGCGCCCACGAGCTGCAAGGCCTCGACGCCGAAAAGCTGACCGAGGTCGGGGAGGTGCTCGCGGGCACGCGCCCGGGGCGATTGTCCGAGGAAGAGATCACGGTCTACAAGTCCACGGGTCACGCCGTGGAGGACGCCGCCACAGCGCGGCTCGTGTTCGACCGCGCCCGCGCCGAAGGGGCTGGAATCACTCTCCCGCTGTAGAAACGCCCTCTCCCCGCAGGGGAGAGGGGGCGTGAATTGCCCTTAACCGCCTTAGAGCTCGAGCAGACGGTAGGGCACGGCGTTGACGATCAGCGTCTCGCCCAGCGTGCGGTCGGCCTGCGTGATGCCATACGGATGGACGTGGCCGTGCACGTGGAACCGCGGGGCCAGCTTCTTGATCAACCGGTTGAACGCCGGGAAGCCGCGATGGGCAAGGTCGTCGTACTTGCCGCTGAAACCCTCAGGCGGCGCATGCGTCAGCAGCACGTCGAGACGGCGCTTGCCGTTGCCTCCCCTCAAGCGCGCACGGATCTCGATTGGCAGCGCCCGCCATCGCATCTGCGCGGGCGTGTACTGATTGGGACCGGGTCGGTAGCGCATCGATCCGCCAAGGCCCGCGACACGAAGACCGGCCGCGTCCTCAACCCGGCCGTCCACATTCACGGAGCCCTGCGGTCCCCTCGCGGGCCTTTCGAATCGAAGGGGCGTCCACGCATCGTCGAGAGGCGGCGGGACGGGGTCGTGGTTGCCGGGCACGTACAACAGCGGCACGTTGAGGCGGCTGACGATGAACTCCAGGTAGTCCCAGGGCAGGTCTCCACACGAGAGAACGATGTCAGGCTTGAGATCCAGAAGCTTGTCTCCATAGAGGCCTTCGTCGACCTCGTCTGCGACCGCAAGGATGCGCGTCAGGTTATGCCAGGACCTCTCGGCGCTGTCGAAGATGCTCGATCTCGGCGGCACGGACTCCGTCGAAACCGGCGACGAGCCCGTTCTTGAGGGTGCGCGCGATCTGCTGGGCGGAATGCAGCCTTGGGATGTAGACGAAATCGGCGCCGGCCTCATAGAAATGAAGTGCCTGCGGTATGTGGTCGGTCGTGAGCATGACCTTGGCTCTGGGACAGCTGGCGCGGGCGTTGCGGAGCAGTCGCAGGTTGTCGGTGCCGCGAAGGATGTCGTCGGGAATACTGCTCACGACGAGCTCGGCGTTCTCGATGCCCGCGTGACGAAGAGTGTCGGCGTGCGCGATGTCGCCATACACGATGCTGATCCCTCGCGCCTGCAGTTCTCGCATCACTGTGGGGTTGAAGTCGATGACCAGGACCTTGTCGAGCATCACCTGCCCCTCGACGGCGGTGCCTTCACTCTCGAGCTCCAGGAGGATCGAGCTCGCATCGCGGAAGAAGCCCAGGAAGATCATCGTCTCTGGCCTGGCTGCTTCCCGCTCCGGCGCGGCCTCACCCACATCGAGATCCCGGACATGCAGCAACCTCAGCACACCGCTCAAGACTTTCTGGACCCGGTGACTCGAATTGATCATGTAGGTCGACACAACGGATGTGATCGCGAAGGTCATGATCACGATCGTCACCACGTCAGTGCTGATCTGGTGATACGTCAGCCCGATCGAAGCTATGACGATCGAGAACTCGCTCACCTGGGCCAGGTTGATCGCCGGTAGCAGGCTGGTGCGATGGCCCATCCGGAGGAAATAGAGGATCGGCACGACCGATAGGCGGCTCAAGATCACGAAGGCGGACGCGGCCAGGGCAATCTCCACCACCTGCAGGGTGGGAATTCGAATCTGCATGCCGAGCGCAACGAAGAAAAGGGTCACGAAGAAATCGCGGATGCTGACCGCCTTGGCCATAACGTCAAGGTTGTAGGGAAATGTAGAGAGGCTGACTCCGGCGATCAGCGCCCCCATCTCGCGCGAGAGTCCGATCACGCTCGCGACGCTCGCCAGGAAAAAGCACCACGCGAGCGCGCTCACCAGCACGAGCTCGGGCGCTTTGGCAACAGACCGAAATAGAAAGGGAAGGACGTACTTGGCCATGAAAAAGCCGCCGGTCACCAGCAGGGCGCCCTTCCACAACGAGAACGCCAGCGGGAGCAGGTTTGGATTGGTGAGGTTGGGCTGGACGGCGAGCATGCCCACCGCCCAGATGTCCTGTATGACGAGCACCCCGAGCGTGATGCGGCCGGGCAGTGTGTCGAGCTCGAATTTGTCGTTGAGCAGCTTGACGACGACCAGGGTGCTGGACAGGCTCATGCACGCCGCGAGGTAAAGCAGAGCGTAATTGCCGCCGGTGTTGCGGACGCCGAGCAGGTAGAAGAAACCAAGGCCGAGCGCGATGCAGATCGGGACCTGCAGAGCTCCCGTGAGAAGCACAGGCAGCCCGGCGGAGGCAAGCTTCTTGAGATCGATCTCGAGGCCGATGATGAAAAGCAGAAGGATGAGGCCGATCTCCGCGACGGTCTGGATGCTCTCCTTGTTCTGCACCCAGTTGAACCCGACCGGACCGATGACGACACCGGTCACCAGGTAAGCCAGGATCAGTGGCTGGCGCAGCCTCCAGCCGATTACGGCGAGCACCGCCGCGACGGCGATGCTGATTCCGATGCTCGACAGAAGGTCGCTGGGAACCGTCACGTAATCGCCGCCGGAGGTGGGGCGTCCCAACGCGCGCGGAGGGCATCCGCCTCGGCGGGGTCGCCGACAATCAGGAAGCGAGGGTGGTGCAGCGCTTCGATGAGGCTGGCGGCGAGCTGGTCGAAAACCTTTGCGCCTTCCTCAGCCCCGAGACCGGCGCTCAACCATCGGCCCATGCCTCGCGACCGGGTGTTCTGGCCGATCCGCGGGCTGCGAGAGCCGGGACAGAAGAGCGACACGAAGACCCCGCTGCCGCGCGACTGCTGAGCAAGGGATTGCGTGAAGGTGGCCAGCGCCGCGTGGCCCGTGTCGTAAGGAATCGTCATCGGGTCGCCGGGGAGGAGTCCGCCGTACGAGACCGCGTTGACGATATGGCCGGAGCCGCGCGCGGTCATATGCGGAAGAAAAGTCATGCTGGTCCGGACCGCACCCAGCAGGTTGGTCTCGAGCATCCAGCTCCAGTCCTTGGTGGAGATGCGCTCCAGCTTGCCCTGGAGAAGAACGCCCGCGGCGTTGACGAGGATGTCGGCCCGGCCCATCGCCTTGATCGAATCACGGGCCAGCGACCGCACCGAGGAGTCGCTGCGCACGTCGGCCGCAAGCGCGATCGCGGAATCGCTCGTGCCGAGCCTCAGGATTTCTTCGACGGTGCGGTCCATGCGTGGCTCATCGAAGTCGGAGACCACGATGTTCGCGCCTTGCTTCGCCATCGCCTTGGCGACCGCGCGACCGACCCCGCTGCCGCCACCCGTGACGACGGCCACCTTGCCCGACAGTGCGCCTCGGGCCGGCCCCATCCCAGACAGGAACTACGTCCTCTTGAAGCGTAGAGCGGTCCAGTCGTCATCGATCTTCACGAAGGCGACGGGCTTGAAGCCTGTCTCTCCGGTGATCTCGCCCAGCACGTCGCGCTTGGTCCACCAGGGCGTAGCGGGCAGGTCCGTCGCTCCGCGAGAGGCGCCGCCCTTCGGGTAGGCGACCCAGAGCAGCCCGTCCGGCCTCACCGCGTTGATGGCGGAAGGCCCAAGCGTGCGCAGCTCGTCCACGTTGTTCACGAAAAGCTGGACCACGTCATAAAGCGTTGACGGCTTGAGCGCGGTGTACAGGTCCGCCGGCGCCGGCGCAAGCTGGGCGAGGTAGCCGGGGGGCGCATTGATGACCGCGACGTGATGATTCGGCGCCAGTCGAAGCTTCTTCGCAAGCACGGAGAGGCCGGGCGAATCCTTGCCCAGCGCGAGCAGCGAACGCTGCGACTCGAGGTGGCGCAATCCGAGGGTTACTGTAGCGGGAAGGGTGGCTGCCACCACCAGGGTTGGTCCTCGACGTCGATCGCGACCACCCATTTCACCCAGGCAAAGCCACGCTGCCCTGGGACGACGAGGCGAACCGGGTAACCGTGCCCGGCATCAAGCGGTTCCCCGGCCAGGCGTGTCGCCAGGAGCAGGCGACCGGCATCTTCGATCCCGAAGCGCCGGCTGTAACCGGTGATCGACCTCACGTTCAGGCTCGCAGCACCACGCGCGCGGCTGGACAGCAAGCGTTGCAACAAGACGCCCTCCCACACCTGCTCGGAGTACCAGCCACCAGTGCAGTCGATGACTGCCGCGATGCGATCGGAGTACCCCGCGACCTGGTCGTATGTCCAAGTGCGGCCCCCTACAGCGAGGCGCCACGATCCGACGTCCACCTCGGGCACGCTGTCGAACATCCATACCGTGGCCACCGGGTAGACAGCCTGGAACGATCCCGTGGGTGCGCGCCGCGCCGACGGCAGCAACGCCACGCCCAGCCCCGCAGCTCCGGCCAGAGCGCCGCCCAGGAGAAAGTTGCGGCGGCTCAGGTCGGTGGCCCTCAGCTTGAGCGGCCGCGCGAACAGATGCCAGAGCAGGAAAGGGATCACGCACAATGCCGCGCCAACGTGAAAGTCCATCGCCGTCAGGTAGCCGATGTCTGGATGACCGGCCGAGTGCACAACCCCGAACGCGATCGACACCGCAACCCCAAGCGCCAGCACCAACGACGCCCAGCGCAACGCATGTCGCCGGCGGAGGCCCCGCCTGGCCACCAGCGATTTCCAGGGCACCAGCAGCACGATCCCGACGCCCGCGGCAGCGTGCAGCACCAGGATCGCGCGAGCCGGTTGACCCGACAGCTCGAACGCGAGCCAGCCGCTGGCAAAAGCGACCGCGAGCAGGAAGAAGAGCGCGAGGTTGGTGAGCCGGCCGGATGCGACAGGATTCATCGACTCAGCCCTCGGCCCGCATCGCAGGCGCGCCGCCAATGGTCACCTCGAGGTCAGCCCACATCCCGCTGGCTTCGCTGCCGCCGACCAGGGAGGCGATCCGGTAGCTGCCGGCGGTCGAGGGGCTGAACACAAACGTCGCCGACTGACCCGGACTCAAACCGTGCGTCGGATCTGGTGTCGACCAGCTCGGCTCGATCGGGGTAATGTCGTCCCTGCCCTGCACGACAGCGCATGAGTTGGGAACCGTGCCGCGGTTCTGGCATTGCACGGTGACCTGCCAGCCGACCGGGATCCTGATCACGAGAGTTCCGTTGCCGTAGCCGTCGTAGTTGAACTGGTAGTCGCCCGCCGGGTAGCCTGCGATCAGCGTGATCACCGTCGTTTTGGTGGCGGGATCGGAGTGGATGTAGCTCTTCGGATCCGGCGGAGTGCCAGGCCCTGTTCCAGTCAAGGGATCGCACGCCGCGGCGCCCAGCATGACGATTGCCAGGCAGCCGGCTATCGCGGTTCGGGGGCCCATATGCGGTTACGAATATGATCCCACTGAGATGGGCGACCCACGGTCCCGACTGATCCTATGGTGGGAAGCGCTCGAGACGTGGCGGCAGCTGGTGATCTCCTTTCCGATCTTCGCAGCGCTCACGCTGTTGATCAACATCGGCCCGTTCAACCAGCCATTGCTGAGATCCATCTTCTACGGGTTGTTCGAAGGGGCGGTGCTCACCGGCATGCTGGCCGTGGCCACGGCCACCGAGCGCGGCCGACGGCAGGACGGCAAGAAGAGGTAGGGATGGCGACAACAGGTGCTGCTGCGCTCAAGCGGATCGTCGTGGGCGTCGACGGATCAGATGCCGGGATGCACGCAGTCGAATGGACGGCTCGATTGGCGAAAGCCTTGCGCTCCGAGGTCATCGCGGTCTACGTCCTCGACATCCCGGTCGCACTGCCCGACCCTTACACCATGCCGCTTTATCTCGATGACAAGGTTCGCGCCGAGATCGAGAAGGACCTTGTGACCAAATGGTGCCGCCCACTCAAGGCCGCGGGCGTTCGGTTCCGCGCCGTCCTGCAGGACGGGCGGCCGGCTTCGGTGATCCTGGAGCTCGCCGACAAGGAGAAGGCCGGGCTGATAGTCGTCGGGAGACGAGGCCGCGGAGAGGTGGCCGAGCTGTTGCTTGGCAGCGTGAGCCACGAGATCTCACTCCACTCCAAGCGGCCGGTGCTGCTCGTGCCTCGGAACGCCTGAGCTCGAATGGGGTCGTCGATACGGCTCGGGCGAATTTTCGGGATCGAGATCGGAATCAACTGGAGCCTCGTCTTCGTGTTTGCGCTCATCTCGTGGACGGTGGCGACCGAGGTGCTGCCACTCGACGTGCCTGGCCAGCCTGCCCTGGCGTATTGGGTCGCCGGAGCCGCGGGCAGCGTCGCTTTCTATGCCTGCCTGCTCGCGCACGAGCTCGCCCATGCGCTCGTTGCAACGCGCCATGGCGTCAAGGTCGGCGGCATCACGCTCTGGCTGTTCGGAGGCGTTTCCAAGCTTGACGGCGAGCCCAAGGGCGCCGGCGCCGAGGCGCTGATCGCGGGCGTCGGCCCGCTGACCAGCCTCGCCGTCGCCTTGGTCGCCTTCCTCCTGTCTCTCCTCCCCTTGCCCGCGCTCGTCGCCGACCTCTGCGGCTGGCTCGCGTTCGTCAACGTGGCCCTGGCCCTGTTCAACCTCGTCCCCGCATTTCCGCTCGACGGCGGCCGCCTGCTCAGCTCGTTCTTTTGGTGGCGCTTGGGGAGCAGGCAGCGAGGCGTGCACAGCGCGGTGCGCATCAGCCGCGTCTTCGCCTACCTGATGATCGCCTTCGGCGCCCTGCTCCTCTTCACGGGCTCGCTCCTCAACGGCATCTGGATCGCATTCGTCGGCTGGTTCCTGCTGTCAGCCGGGAGCTCGGAGGAGGTTGGGACCACCGTCCGTGGACTGCTCAGCTCGGTCCCGGTGTCGGCCGCGATGACGTCGCCCGTGGTCACCATCCCGGACTGGCTGACGATCGAGCAGTTCCTGGAGTCGATTGCCCCGCAGCATGCGTTCACCACCTACCCGGTCCACGATCCGTCGGGCAAGCTCACGGGGATTGTTCGGCTTGGCGACCTGGTCCGGATGCCGGCCGGTGCACGCGCCGAGGCGCGATTGAAAGACCGCGCCCGCCCGATCTCGGAGGTGCCGGTCGCGCGGCCCGATGACGACCTCGTTGCTCTCATCCAACGGGTCGGGTCCTCGCTCGATCAGCGTGTGCTGGTGTTCGATGGTGACCGCCTGGTGGGTATCGTGTCTCCAGTCGACGTGGCCAGGGTGGTCGCGATCAGACAGACCACAGTCGGCCGCACTCCGGCGCCCGCAGCGCGCGGGTCGATGTGATCCACCTCCGCTCGCGCCAGATCGCCCCCGCCGCTTTCGTGCTTCTACTCGCCGGCTGCAGCTTCGGCTCGTCATCGACGTTCGCCGTGAGCAACGCGTCGGTCGACCAGGGCTATACGTGTCCGGTCGGCGCCAGAGACCTCCAGTACGAGCTCCACGGCACCATCGATGCCCACAACGCGACCTCGAAGACGGTGACGATCTTGGCGGTCACGGCCACCATGACCCTGGCCGCCGTGAAGGGCGGATGGCTTCAAAAGGTGGGCGACAAGTTCGATGCCGGCAATGTGACCTACACGCCGACCAGCGTCGGCCCGGGCTCGAGCGCAACTATCGAGGTTGCGATCCCCAGCGCCTGCACCGGCCGTGCCGCGGGCTCGCCCGCGGCCTGGGGGGACTACGCCGTCGCGTTCGCGGTCACCTCGAGCGTAGGCAAGTTCAAGCTCGACAGCCAGAACAAGCATCGGATCGTCACAGCCTGACCTGGCCTCCCCGCTCGCGGGGAGGTGGGCTCCGCCGCAGGCGCAGCCCGGAGGGGACGCTCAGTCACAGCCAAGCGCTCGACCAAACGCCTCCGGGTACATGTACGGCGCTGTGGGTTATATAAGGTGGAGCGCTGGAGCCGAGAAGCCTGAGCGCCTCCCGTCCCTCACGCCTTTACCGAGCGTAAGGAGGACATCATGCAGTGCAACATCTGCGGCGAAGAGGTCGACAACTCGGAAGAGCTCGCCAAGCACATGGAAAAGATGCACGCGATCGAGGAGCAGGAGCCTGAAGAGGCATCGAAGCCTCCCGCGGAGGAGGATGCCCCTCCGCCGCCGATGGTCCCTCCTCGGATGTAAAGACGAGTCCATCGGGTTCAGCGGCGGGAGGAATTCTCGCCGCTAATTTTTATCCGAGGTTCCCGTAAAGCTCCGGCTGTTGACTGGGCGCCGGGGACCCGGAGGGCGCGTCCTCGGTCGTGACCGCCATCTGCGAGTAGCCGTTCAGGGGCAGCCCTACCAGCACCACCTTGCCGCCGTTGCTGTCAGGCACAAACACCGCGGCGGAATCCGGGTGTCCACCGGGCGTGATGAGCCAGAGCTGGTAAACCTTGCCCTTGGCCAGCGGCGGCAACCCGTTGAAATCGACCAGCGCAACGCCCTCGACTTTCAGGTTCACGACCGTCCCGCGCGCGCCGGCGAGCGTGCCGTGGCCCACCAGCTGGTAGCGGGCCACCTGCGCGGCCGCCGGCGGGACGGAATTGCGTCCGATCAGGTCGCCCGCACCCAGGCCTATCAACAGGGCGAGCACCACCGTCGCCACAGCCAACAGCACGGGCAGCCTGCCCATCTGGATGGAAGCTGTGGGCTTCCAGCCCCGGCGCAGCGGCACGACCCTTTTTCTCGCGGGCGCGCTGGGGACGGTCGAGGCCCTGGCGGCCGCGGCGGCAACATAGACGCGCTCCCGCAGCCTCGCCGGCGGGGACATCTCGTCGACCTCGAGGGGCAGGGCGGCAGCGGCTCGACCCAGACGCGCCGCCGTCTGCCGGCAGGTGGCGCACCCTTCGACGTGGACGCGAATGCTCGCCGCCTCGTCGGGGTCGAGGGCGCCCAGGACCCACGCCGCCACCGAGCTCTCCAACTCTTCGTGATCAGACACTCACAAACCCTCTACCCAACAGATACGAACTCAACTTCTCGAGGGCAAGTCGCATCCTGCCTTTGACCGTGCTGAGGGGAACATGGGTCATGTCGGCGATCTCGGACTGCGAGTAACCGCCGAAGTAGGCCAGCTGGACGGCCTGGCGCTGCTCAGCGGGCAGGCTGCCGACCGCCTCGCGCACTGCCGCACGCTCGAGCTCCAGCGAAACCTCGTGCCATGGATCCGAGTGGGTAGCCGTCGAGGCGAGCTCCGGCTGCAGCTCGAGCTCTTGCCGCTCGTGAGCGCCTCGGCCCCTCAAATAGTCGATCGAGCGATTGCGCACAGCTGTGATCAGCCAGGTCCGCAGCGACCCCTTCTTGGGATCGAAGCCGGCGGCGTTGGTCCAGATCTTCAAGAAGGCCTCCTGCACCACGTCCTCCGCCCGACCAGGGTCCCCCAGCACTCGCATGGCGACGGCGTAGGAAAGACCCGCATATCTGTCGTAAAGCTCCAAAAGGGCGTCCTCGTTGCCGGCCGCCAGGACGACCGCGAGCTCGGCATCACCGCGTCCTTCTGTGGCTATCGGATCACATGACCTCGAGCGCGTCGGCCGAGTCGCCGCCGTGTGCCCGGCGGGTGGTCAGCGCACCGATCGTGGACTTCTTCGGGGGCGCGATCGCCCACTCTTCGTGGTCGATGAGCCTCGATGCCCAGTCTGGGTTCCGGCCCCTGCGATCGCGGGCCGCGTAGAGCGCTTTGGACAT
>DASWGF010000020.1:0-3058 GCA_036393875.1 Candidatus Dormiibacterota bacterium | reverse complement strand
AGGGTGGTCAGGCTCGATCCGGAATCCAGGCAGATTCTCCTGGAAGGCGATGAAGTCGTTTCGTATGACCGAGCTCTGATCGCCACCGGTGGCCGCAAGCGCCACCTGCGGTTTCCAGGCGCCAACCGAGAAGGTGTCTTCGATCTGCGCACAGTGGAAGACTCCGAACGGATCAAGGCCGCGGCGCGCGCCGGGCGGCGAGTCGTGGTGATCGGCCTGGGCTTCATCGGCTGCGAGGTGGCGGCGTCCCTACGCACGGTTGGACTCAAGGTGACCGCCATCGATCCGGGGCAGGCACCACTGGCCCGTGTTCTCGGGTCCGAGGTTGGGGGCGTGATCGCCGAGCTCCATCGCTCGCGCGGAGTGCAGCTGGTACTGGGCGACGGCGTCGATCGGCTCGAGGGTGGCGAGCGAGTCGAGCGCGTCGTCACCAAGTCCGGCCGGCAGTTCGAATGCGACTTCGTGGTCGCGGGCATCGGTATCGACCCAGAGGTCGAGCTTCTTAGAGCCGCGGGCGCGCGGATCTCGAATGGCGTCGAAGTTGACCCTTATTGCCGGACGAGTCTGGCTGACGTCTACGCAGCGGGAGATATTGCGGACCACGATCACCCTCTGTTTGGACGCATACGAGTCGAGCACTACAACAACGCCGAAAAGCAGGGACGGGCGGCCGCGGCGTCGCTCCTGGACCGCGGCGCGCCGTACGACTACGTGCATTCTTTCTGGAGCGACCAATTCGATCAAAGCCTCGAATATGTCGGCTACGCAGCGGAATGGGACAGCATCACCGTTGAGGGTTCACTTCCGGACCGGGACTTCATAGTTCGTTACATGCGCGGCGGCAAGCTGCTGGCCGCGGCAGCTATGGGCCCCGGCGGGGACCCTGAGAGCGAGGGGCCGAGTGAGCTCAAGAACATCGCCAACCAAATCCGCACTGGACGGGTTGTTACATGAACGGCATCAGCTCACCTGGCATCACCACGAAGGGCCGCATCATGTCGTGGTCTTCGTGCTCCAGGATGTGGCAGTGGTACATGTATCGGCCGGCGAATGTTTCGAAGCGCACGAGGATATCGACGACTTCGTTGGCGTTGACCCGAACAGTGTCCTTGAGGCCGAGCTCATTCTCATCGACGCTGTGCGGGATATGGTCGTCGGCCTGTTGGCCGATCCGCACTGTCGCGCTGGTGTCGGTGTCGGTGATGCCACCATCCGGGATTTCGACAACCGCCGGTTGCCGGCTGAGGACCTGAAAGGCGTCGAGATGCACGTGGATCGGATGGGTGTCGCCGGTCAGGTTGATGAGACGCCAGATCTCCGGCTGGCCCAGCACCGGGAAGAAATTGGTCTTGTCCTCGAATCTGGTGGCGGCCGTGCGCCAGCGGCTGGTCTGACCCGGCTGGCCGGCTCCCGCTTCGACAAGGGTTATCACCGGTTCATCGGTCGCCCCTTCTTGAGTGAGCTCCCGCATCGTCAGCGTGGATGGCTGACCTTGCCGATTGCTCTCCTGCTCAACGAGTGCGATCGCGCGCACAACACAACCGTTCAGTTGGCCCCGGTCGGCCCGCTGGAAGTCGGTGGCAAGCACCGCCGGCGGCCGGCGGCCACCGCGACGTCCATCGATGACGCGAAACAAAAGCACCTCCGGATAAGGTAGGAGACCCTCCAGGTCAGGCCTGCCGGCGGTGGAGGGGTCGGCAAAGGCGCCGTTGAAAGGCGCTGCAGCGTTGTTCCATAGCGTGAGCTCGGTTCCGAGAGCGAGGCCGGAAAAGTCGATCAGGATGTCGGCTCGTTCGGCCGAGGCCACCACAAGACCTTGAAGCGGGATTCGTGCCGGAGCGACCAACAGCCCGCCGTCACTGCCTATCTGGGTGATGCGCTCCTGATCCGGTTGGCCTTCACGGGTGAGCACCAGACGGTAAGTCCTGGCGTTCGATCCGTTCAAGACTCGGAAGCGGTAGGTCGTGGGTTCGACATCGACCCGCGGCCAGATCACGCCATTGACAGTGGTAAAGGGGCTGAAGCACTCCATCACGTCTGGGTCGGTCTTGTGAACCAGCTCTCCGGTCAGACTGCCGTCTGAAGCCGTATCGAAGTTTCGATCTGCGAGCAAGAGCGGCAGCTCGTAGGGCGGGCCCTCAGGCAGCTCCAGCTCGCGCTCGCGTGCGTCGCGCACGATCCACAGTCCCGCGAGGCCGGCGTAGACGTTGAATCGCGTGATGCCCATGACGTGGTCGTGGTACCAGAGCAGGGCGGCGCGCTGATCGTTCTGATAAGAGTCAAGCGCGTCCTGACCCGGCGCGATCAGATTCTCGGTCCAGCCGTCGCTCGTCGCTTGAGTCAGCGCTCCGTGAAGGTGCACGACTGCGTAACCACTGAGGGCTGCCGCATTCGGATCCAGGGCGCCGCCGCTGCGCCCCGGCAGGCACTGCACCGGGACCCCGTCCTCGGCGTGAGTGGGGGCCTGGGTGGCGAGCACCGGCAACGGGCCTGAGAGGCGATTCTCCCATTGCACCTCGACGCCAGATCCGCGCTCGACCTCGATCGTAGGGCCTGGAAGATGGCCGTCGTATGCCCACACGCGCGACGGGGCGAGATCGCGGTGAAAGCTGTGCGTGACCGTTTCCAGGCGCACTGTCAGGCGGGTCGGCTTCTTGATCACGCGGCGCGGCGGAACAGGGAGGAGATCAACGAATGGAGTGAGATGTCCGACCACTAACGAAATAGCTGCGAGACCTGGTCCAGGCGATGCAACGTCGCCTCGGAGAGACTCAGTTCCACCGCCTTCGTCGTCTCCACCAACTGTTCGGGCCTGGAGGCGCCGATGATCGGTGCAGTCACGTCCTTCTGCGCGAGCAGCCAGGCCACCGCAAGCTGAGCGGGCGTGCAGCCGTCCTTGTGGGCGAGCTCCACCACCGCGTCCGCAATGTCGAACATGCGGTCATTCCAATAGCGGCCCTGGTACATCCTGCCGTAGTCGCCTTGGGCAAAGCGGGACTCGGCCGGCGGCTCTTCGCCGCGCTTGTACTTGCCGGTCAGCACTCCCGCGCCGAGCGGG
>DASWGF010000019.1:0-1607 GCA_036393875.1 Candidatus Dormiibacterota bacterium | reverse complement strand
CTTATGCCTCTGATCGCGTGAGTCTGAAGTTTCGTTACGTCCAGGACTTAATGGACCCTGGTCCAACACCTTTTCTCACTTCAGGTCGTTAATAATCTCGTGCCCCGGATCAAGATGGTCCAACCGTCGGAGGCCGAGGGGCCACTGGTCGAGCTCTACGCGACCGCCAAGGCTGAGAGCCCGATCGGCGTGGTGGCAGAGATCCTCAAGACCATGAGCCTGCGGCCCGACTTCCTGGCCGCGATCCAGGCCGCCTCGCGAATGCACTTCACCGACGGGGCGCTCACGCGAGCCCAGCACGAGATGATCGCGTCCTACGTCTCCGCTCTGAATCGCTGCCGGTATTGACTCAGCGCACACACCTGGTTCCTGCAGTTGCAGGGCGCAGCGTTCGAGGGAGCGGCCGAAGCACTCCGCAACGGTGACCTCGACTCGGCTGGGCTGACACCGCCCGAGCGCCTGCTGCTGGAATTCGTCGGCACGATCTCCCGGGCCGCCTACCGCGTCACCGACGAGCAGGTCCAGGCCCTACGCGAGGTGGGCTGGACCGACGAGCAGATCGCCGAAGCCGCGTACGTGGCGGCGCTGTTCAGCTTCTTCGTTCGTCTTGCCGATACGTTCGGCATCGAGCCTCCCGCTGCCTATGAGCCGAACGGCATTCCTGCGGCGGTCACTCGGGACGCCTAAGAGAGCTCACGCCCCTCTCCCTACCCTCACGCCCCTCTCCCTACCCTCTCCCCGAGGGGGAGAGGGGCGCCTAAGGCGCTGGGGCCAGGCCGGTGTAGTCGACGAAGATGAGCTGGTAGCCGTTGCCGGCTCGCGAGCCGCCTATCCCCCAAGTTTTGTCATAGGCCGAACTCGAGCGCGAGACCACATTGCCGGACGCGTCCCGCGTGGTGTAGGTGGCCGTTCCCCGCAGCTCGATCCCGACCAACCTGGCGGCCTGGGTGGCGAACTTCGGCAAGAAAAGCTGAATGCTGATCGAGTCGAAACTGTAGGTCTTCTGGACGAAGTTCCCCGCGCCGTCGCCGTTCAGGACATCCACGAATTCCTTGAGCCCGTCGTCGCTGGCTCCAATCTCCGCCAGCTTCAAGTCGTGGGTGCGGCGCGCCTCGGACTCGATGATGAGGTCGAGCACTGTGTCATGGGCCATCTTGGCGGCGACCTGCGAATTTATGGAGGGGTCGAATGAGGTCACGTTCGACGCGACGCTGGGCGTCGGTATCGATGGCAGGATCCACACGCGCGCCGAGGCGGACGCCGGCGCGGCATTCCCCGCCGGCGGCAAGGCTGCTCCCGCGCTGTCGGACGCCCAGCCGGCGATCCCAGAGCCCGCGCCCACGCTCAGCGTGATGATCGGGGTCGAGCCGTCGGGGAGCTCGGCGGCCGCATCCGGTATGTGAGTGGAGATATCGGCCGACACCGGAACCGCGCCTGCGAATACAGCCGCGACGGCGAGTGCGGCCGGGACGCGCCAGAGCCTGCGGGCCCCAAGCGCGGACAGCGGCCGGTATTCGGCAGCCTCGAACGGTGCCACGAAGCGCGCCAGTGCGAATCGCCCTGCGCATGCGATGACCAGGCTCGCGAGGATGGCCGTCTTGGTCCAG
>DASWGF010000018.1:0-12265 GCA_036393875.1 Candidatus Dormiibacterota bacterium | reverse complement strand
GTTGCTCACTGCGCAACATAATACGATAGGGGTATTCTTGTTGGACTCTGAGCATCAGTTGGGCGATGCGCAACAGGAAGGAGGCCCGATGAGCCGAGAAGAAGAGATCCGAGCCGGACTGTTCGACCACACGCTGAACGGCCACGCTCCCGAGGTGAAGGCCCTGACCGAAGAGGGGCTGAAGCTGGGCATGGACCCGATGGACATCCTGTTCAAGGCCCTCATCCCTTCTCTGGAAGAAGTCGGCAGGCGCTTCGAGAAGGGCGACTTCTTCGTCCCCGAGATGCTCATCGCCGCCCGCGCGATGCAGGGCGCCCTGGTGATCCTGCGGCCGCTGATCGCCGAGACCGGCGCCCAACCCGTGGGCCGCTACGTCATCGGGACCGTGAAGGGCGACATCCACGACATCGGCAAGAACCTCTGCGTGATCATGCTCGAGGGCGCGGGCTTCGAGGTGTTCGACCTCGGCGTCAACACACCCCCCGAGAAGTTCGTCGCCGCGATCGAGCAGCACAACCCGGACGTCATCGGTTTCTCCGCCTTCCTGACCACAACGATGCCGATGTTCAAGGTCAACATCGACGCGATCACGAAGGCCGGGCTCCGAGAGAAGGTCCACATCGCGGTCGGCGGCGCGCCCGTGACCGCGGAGTACGCCAAGCACGTCGGCGCCGACAGCTACGCGCCCGATGCATCGATGGCCACCCGGATGGCCAAGGAGATCGTGGGCGATAGAAGCGAGACCTCTCACGGCGCACAGGCATTGGAGCAGGCCGTCAAGCTGATCGACGAGACGCTCAAAAAGGGTTAGACGTCTTGGACACGGTCCTCCGCTCGCGCACTCGCGAGGTCGTCATCTCGATCGACCGGCCCTTCGTCGTGATCGGCGAGCGCATCAACCCGACCGGTCGCAAGGTCCTTGCCGCCGAGATGAAGGAAGGACGCATGGACCGCGTCCGGGCCGACGCGGTCGCGCAGGCGGCCGCCGGCGCGCACATGCTGGACGTGAACGCCGGCATCCCGGCCATCGACGAGCCGGCGCTGCTCGTGGCCGCGATCAAGGCAGTGAGCGAGGTCAGCGACCTTCCCATCTGCATCGACTCCTCGGTCATGGAGGCGCTGGAAGCCGCGCTGGCCGCATACGAGGGCAAAGCGCTTGTCAACTCGGTGACGGCCGAGGACGAGCGGATGGATCGCATCCTGCCGCTGGTCAAGAAGCACGGCGCGGCCGTGATCGGCATGGCCAACGACGAAACCGGGATCTCGATGGTGCCGGAGGAGAGACTCGCGATCGCGCGCCGGATCATCGAACGCGCGGCCGAGTACGGCATCCCTCGCGAGGACGTGATCATCGACCCGATCGCGATGACCGTCGCGGCTGACCCGACGTGCGGGCTCATCACGCTCGAGACGATGCGCCTGATCCGCAACGAGCTCGGCAACAACATGACGTGCGGGGCCTCGAACGTTTCCTTCGGTTTGCCCGATCGAGCCACCGTCAACGCCGCGTTCCTGCCCCTGGCGATGCATGCCGGTTTGACATGCGCGATCACCAACCCGCTCGTCCCCGAGGTGCGTCGGGCCGTGCTCGCCGGTGACCTGCTGCTCGGCCACGACGAGTACGCGATGCGCTGGATCGCCAGCTATCGCGCGGATCTGGCCCAGGCGTCGCCTAAATGATCCAGCGCAAGCTGGAGGTGACCTACCAGCCCTTCGATCGGACCACCCGAGTGCCGCCCGGAACCACCCTGTTCAGCGCGGCGCACTGGATCGGCTTGCCCATCGATTCCACCTGCGGCGGCCGCGGGACCTGCGGCAAATGCAAGGTTCGAGTGCTCGAGGGCGCCAGCGAGGTCACGACCGCCGACCATCGGCTCCTTCGCAAGGACGAGGTGGAGAACGGCTGGCGTCTCTCGTGCCAGGCGCGGATATACGAGGACATGACGTGCGAGGTTCCGCAGCTCCTTCGCGTGCCCAAGGCCGCGACGATGGGCCTGAGCCGCCTGGTCATCATCGACCCCAACGTCCGCAAGGTCTACCTGGAGCTGACAGAACCGGACCTCCACGACCAGCGCAGCGACGTCACCCGCCTGCGTGACGCCCTCAGCGCGGAAGGGCACGACATGGCCGCGAGCATTCCAGTTCTTCGCACGCTGCCCAAAACGCTGCGGGAGGCCGGCTTCAAGGTCACGGCGGTGCTTGCGGGCGAGCACCTCGTCGCGGTCGAACCAGGCGACACCACGGAGGAATGCTTCGGGGTCGCGTTCGACGTCGGCACGACCACGCTGGTCGGGACGTTGATGAACCTGCGCACCGGCATGGCCGCCGCGGTCAGCTCGACGCTCAACGGCCAGGCGCCGTTCGGCGCCGACGTCATCTCGCGGATCAGCCACGCGATGAACGGGACCGACAGCATCGACGAGCTGAAGGCCGCGGTCGTGACGACCATGAACGGGATCCTCGACGACCTCTATCGCGACTCGGGTGTCTCGCCAGAGCGCACATACGAGGCGGTGGTGGTGGGAAATGTGACGATGCTCCACCTCCTGCTCGGCATCGACCCGACCCCGATATCGATGATGCCGTTCACGCCCACGTTCATGGATGCCCTGAGCGTCCCCGCGAGCGAGGTGGGTCTTCGGATTCATCCGGCCGGCTTCATTCAGACGCTGCCCGCGCTCGGCGCTTACGTCGGCGCCGACATCGTGTCGGGCGTGCTCGCGACCAACATCGCGCGCGAGGACAAGATGCGTGTGTTCGTCGACGTGGGCACGAACGGGGAGATCGTGATCGGGAGCAGCCGGCGCACCCTGGCGACCGCGGCGCCGGCAGGTCCCGCGTTCGAGGGCAGTCAGATCAAGTGCGGCATGCGCGCAACCGATGGCGCCATCGAAGGCGTTCAGCTCGGCGAGGGCGTCGAGCTGCAGGTGATCGGAGGGGACGTGGCCCCGCTCGGTTTGTGTGGCTCCGGGCTGGTCGACGCGGTCGCGCAGCTCCTGACCGTGGGCCTGCTCGACCACTCGGGCCGGATGCGGTCAGCTGCCGACGTTCCGAACCATCCGCTGGCCGACCGCCTGATCGAGGTCGAGGGCGTCCGCGCCTTCCTGCTCGCCGAAGGCGTCTATCTGAGCCAGCGCGACGTGCGCGAGCTGCAGTTCGCCAAAGGCTCGATCGCGACCGGGATCAAGATCCTGATGGGCATCCTGGGCGTCGCCGCCTCCGACCTCGATGAGATCTACCTGGGCGGATCATTCGGGTCGTACCTCAACCCCGAGAGCGCCAAGATCATCGGGCTGGTTCCGGAGGTCGACGTCGACCGGATCATCGCCGTCGGCAACTCCGCCGGCGAAGGCGCCAAGATCGCGCTGCTGTCATATCGCGAGCGGCAGGTGGCCTTCGAGCTGCCGTCGAGGATTGAATACGTCGAGCTCTCCGGCCGCTCGGACTTCAACGACGCATTCGTCGAGGTCCTTCGCTTCCCGGATCTGGAGCTGGTCGGGTGAGCACGGCCTTTGTCATCTGCGGCGCCCTGGGCAAAGAGGTCAAGGACATCGTCGACCGCCGCGGCTGGAACGTGGACATCTACGGCGTCTCGGCGCTGCTGCACCTGTACCCGAATCGCATCGTCGACGAGCTGCGCGAGAAGCTGCGCGAGCTGCGCCCGCGCTATGAGCACCTCGTCGTCGTGTACGGCGACTGCGGCATGAATGGAAAGCTGGAACCGATCCTCGACGAGGTCGGCGCCTCGCGCGTTCGCGGCCCGCATTGTTACGAGATGCTGGCGGGCGCCGATCTGTTCCAGCGCGTCAGCGAGGAGCGCCCCGCGACGTTCTTCCTCACCGACTGGCTGGTCCGCAACTTCGAGCGCGCGGTCGTGCGCGGCCTGGGCCTCGACCGGCATCCCGAGCTGAAGGAAATGCTGTTCGGCAACTACGAGGCGCTCCTGTACCTGCGCCAGGTGCCGAATGCCCGGCTCGCGGACAAGGCCGAAGAGATCGCCGCGTACCTCGGCCTGCCGCTCGAGATCAACGATGTGGGATTGGGCGAGCTGGAGACGAGATTGGCCGACCTTGTTGAGGCTTGAGAGCGTTGGCTTCCTATCAGGTCATGTACTGGAAGCACATTCCGTCGCAGGTCAAGGCTTGGGAGGGCGACGCACAGGTCAAGCGCATGATGCCCGACCGCTTCCAGGTCGCCATCGACGCTTACGCCATGAAGGACGGCTCGACCGACATGGACGCCTACCTCGACGGGTGGCGATGGGGCCCGGTCGAAGAGAAGACGGGCACGCCGGAGGATGTGCTGGCCGCGGTGCTGGCAGAGCTCGACGCCGCCAACCCGCGCGATCGGCTCATGAAGCCCGAGACGTCCGCGTGACGGACACATTGCTGGAGGAGCTGAAAGCCAGCCAGCAGCTGATGGTCGCGATGACGCAGCTCGTCGCGGACGACCACCCGGGTCGTGTCGGCGCCTGGACGCTGCGTGACATCGCAGCCCACCTGGCGACCACTGAGAAAGAATGCTTCGAGCCACGCATTCGGGCGATGGCCGCGGGCGAGCGCCCGGAGTTCGAGTTCTACAGCAATGACGACAGGGACTTCGACGGCATCTCGTTGGAGAGCGCTCTGTCGGAGTGGGCAGGCACGCGCAACCGGCTCATCGATTTCGTGCGCGCGTTGAGCGAAGAGGAGCGAAGTTGCGTGGGCGTGCACAAGAAATTCGGAGAGCTCACCGTCGACGGCTACTTGCGGGTCGCGCTCGACCACGACCGGGACCACCTGCGGAGCCTCGAGCGCCTGGCGGC
Source organism: Candidatus Dormiibacterota bacterium (assembly GCA_036393875.1). GTDB lineage: Bacteria > Chloroflexota > Dormibacteria > Dormibacterales > Dormibacteraceae > UBA10449. The sequence goes on along the minus strand of DASWGF010000018.1, from coordinate 7,461 downwards.
CGAAGCCTCGCGCTAGCCTCGCGCGCCAGTCTCCGCGCCTCGTCCAGCCGGACGTCGGCCGTCTCGCCCACCCGGCCGCCATTGGCGGCCTCCTTCAAGTTGACCGCGACCAGATAGGCCGCCGCTTCCGCCGCTGCAGCTGCGAGCATCGCCGCCACCACAGCGTCGGCACGCAGCTTCGGGTTCCCCAAAGACGCCGACTGCTCGGCCAGCTCAGCGACATCGGCGGCGGCTCGGACGATCTCGAGCGGGATCTGGATCGTCCTGGCCTGGGCGCCGGCAACGCCGTGTCCGGAGCGGACCGCTTCGACATAGTCCAGGTACGCGACTGAGTCTTGCTCGATGAGCTCCTCGCTCTGCAGGCGCAGCCGCTCGGCGCGCCCGTGCATCTCCGCCGCCTCAGGCCATTGCTTGCCCGAAAGCCTGGTCACTTTCTGCACGAGAGCCGCCGCGGCTGCGACTACGGCCGCTGTCGCAGATCCGCTTGCGGGCGCCGGCGCCGGGGATGCGATCTTTGAAAGGAGATAGCCCAGGCGCTTGCGGACCTGCTGATCAGCCGTCGCCCAGCTCCTGCTTGCGCCTGGCGATGAACTCGCGCAGCTGCTCGTCTACCCCCGGGTCGATGCCGGGGTCGGGATACTCGGCGAGCACCTGCTTCCACTTCTCGGCCGCCACGACGTCCGCCGTCCTCGCGCCAAACCGGTTCCAGCGGTCGAAGTTCTCGGTCGAAGAAATCCACGGCCGGTAGAAGCCGGTGCGGTAGTTGCGCAACGTGTGCTCAGCGCCCAGGAAATGCCCGCCCGGGCCGACCTCACGGATGGCGTCCATGGCCAGGCCCTCAGCGTCCACGGAGATGCCGTGGCCCAGGATCCATTCGAACATCCGCAGCGTCTCGACGTCGATGATGAATTTCTCGTACGAGGCGAGCAGCGCGCTTTCCAGCCAGCCGGCGGCGTGCAACACGAAATTCACGCGGCCGAGGATGGTCGGCCACATGCACATCATCGATTCGTAGGCCGCCTGCGCGTCGGGTGCCTTGGACGAGGTCAGCGCCCCTCCGCCCCGGAAGGGGAGGTTGTAGTGCCGCGCCATCTGCGCGCTGGCGAGGATCCCCATCGCCGACTCCGGCGTGCCGAACGCGGGGCTGCCGGACTGCATGTCCGTGTTGGTGAGGAAAGACCCGTACACGCTCGGCGTCCCTGGGCGGATCAGCTGGACGAGCGCGATGCCCGCCAGGGCCTCGGCGGTCTGCTGGGCCAGCGTGCCCGCGAGCCCCATCGGCGACATGGCGCCCGCCATCAGGAAGGGCGTGACGATCACCGGCTGGCCGACCTCCGAGTACTCCAGCAGCGCACCGAGCATGCGGTCGTCGTAACGCAGTGGGCTGTTGACGTTGATGAGACTGATCACCGCGGGCGTCTTCTCGATACGATCCCGTCCGCCGAAGACGATGGCGGCCATCTCGATCGTGTCCCTGGCGTTCTCACGCGAGATCACGCTGCCCATGAAGGGTTTGTCGGTCCAGCGAATGTGGGAATACACCATGTCGAGGTGCCGCGAGCCCAGCGGCAGGTCCTCAGGCTCGACCGTCGTGCCCCCGGCGCAATGGATCTGGTCGATCGCCTGCGCCATCTTGTCGAAATTGTTGAAGTCCTCGATCGTGGCCCCGCGGCGCCCGCGCTCCAGGTCGGTGATGAAGGGCGGCCCGTAGACCGGGGCCGTCACGACGTTGTCGCCGCCGAGGACGACCGAGCGGGAGGCGTTGCGAGCCTGTAGCTCGAAGGTGGCCGGCGTCTTGGCGACCGTTTCCAGGATGAAGTCCCGGTCGAACCTCACCCGCATGTCTTCGATCTTCATCCCGGCCTTGCCGAAGATCTCCCGCGCCTGTGCGTCGAGGAAGTCGACGCCGATCTCCTCGAGGATGTTCATGGCCTGGCCGTGGATCGCCTCTACGTCGTCCTCGCTCAGGATGTCGTACGGCTCGAGGCGGTTCTTCCACACGGCGCGTCAATAGTGCAATACGCCCGAGGGGTTGTACCGCCCCACGCCCCTCTCCAGATCTGTCCCCGGTGCGGGGAGAGGGTATTTTTGTGCTAACGTAAGCCCTGCCCATTGGGGTGCTAGGTCCCGCCTGGGGACCCCTTTTTTGAACTCAGTTGAACCCTATTTCATGTCCAACCCGCGTATCGACCCACAGGTCTGTTTGACGTGAGCACGCCCAACCCCGGCGACGTCTTGATGCTCTGGAATCCGGATATTCCGGGCGAAGAGGTGCAGGCCGGTCGGCTTGGAATCCGCGTCCGCCCGGGCACGCCCGCGGCGGCCAAGGTCACCGCCCTGGAGGCTGCCGGCGGCGCCGAGCTGCTCCGACAGGTCCTCGAGGAGCAACGGAGCATCGACGGCACGTACACCGTCGTCAAGCCCGAAAAGCCCCTGGAGTTCATCGGTCAGGTCCGGCAGACGCTCCTCACCGGGAGGCTGGGCCGGACGCCAACGGGGCTTGCGCTCGAGATCACCGACTGGCAGGAGCTCGACGGCGAGTTCGAGATGGAGAAGAACCGCCTCCGGATCGGCTACCAGGAGCTGCAGCTGGTCAAGGAGTGGGACGGCGACCTGGAAGGGTTCACGGCGATCGTCCTGCGCGAGGCGGCCAAGACGCTGCCGATCCTCGACTCGACCCTGCGCTTCATCGAGCACCTACGCGACTACCGCGAGAAGCTCGCCGAAGCGGCGGTCCGCCGCTATGAGGCCACCGAGCAGTGGATCGAATGCCCCAAATGCGAGACCGAGGTGCCGACCTCGACCGGAATCCATTGCCCCGAGTGCGGCGAGGACATGCGCGGAGGCGAGTACGTACGCGCGATCCTCCACCTGGTCGACGACGCCGACGGCCGGATCTACCGCGGCATCGACTCCCTGACGGTCCGCTCGGCCGGTTTCCCTGAGTACCGCGGCATGTCGCTGGACCGCGTCCAGGGCTCCAACCTGTGGGTGAGCTTCCGTCGCTACGACCCGCTCCCTGACGAGGGCATCGTGCTGCCGACCGCGAGCGTGGAGATGTTCGAGGCGCAGCGGTCGGTGATCCGCCAGCTGCAGATCGGAAGCCCCCGCACGGGCGCACTGGCGGCGGAGCTGGCCGACACCGGCTGGCTGGGGAGCCCGCCGCGGGTCCCGCTCGATGGCAAGCGCGCCCACCACCTGCCCGACCCGAACGAGGAGCAGGCCGAGGCGGTCGCCCGCGTCATGGGGATGCGCCCAGGCCAGCTCTACATGATCCAGGGGCCACCTGGGACCGGCAAGACCACGGCCATCGTGGAATCGATCCGACGCATCCTCGGCCGCACGCCAGGCGCATCGATCCTCCTCTCCTCGCACTCCAACGACGCGGTCGACACCGGCCAGGAGCGCCTGCTTGGTTTCTCGCACGTGCGGCAGGCACGAATCGCCGAGCCTGGCAAGGTACCGCGCCGCCTCCGACCCACGTTGGTCGAGGGCGATGACCTCGAGCCGTACAACCTCGTCGCCGGCACGTGCAACAGGTTGGCGATCGATTCCAGGTTGCGGTTCAAGGTGTTCGACTGGCTGATCCTCGATGAGGCCAACAAGGTCAGGGCCAACGAGGCGCTGGCACTCTTTCCGCTGGCCAAGCGCTGGGTGATGATCGGCGACCTCAAGCAGCTGCCGCCGGTGATGGAGGAGGCCGCGTCCACGTTCAAGGTCGACCAGCCGCTCGACGAGGTCGTGCGCGACGACAGCTTTTACGGCTGGATGTGGGACAAGGTGCCGGCGAGCTCCAAGATCATGCTGCCGAGGCAGTACCGGATGCGCGAGCCGATCGGCCGCGTGGTCTCCGACCTCTTCTACGAGGGCAAGCTCATCCACGAGGCGCCCCACCCGCGCATGCCGCTGCCGTGGCCCTTCGACCGCGAGCTCGTGTGGGTGGACACCGGCGCCCAAGACGAGTACCGCGACGCCCAGCGCTCGGTCGCCAACGAATTCGAGGTCGCGCTCTGCAAGGACATCACCTCGATCATCCGCAGGCGCGTCCGCAAGGCCCACCTGGCCGTGATCGCCATGTACAACTCGCAGGTGAACCGCCTGCAGGGCGCTCTCAAGGGCATCGTGCCGCCGGACGACATCGAGTCGGTCGACGCATTCGAGGGCCGCGAGTCGGACGCGGTCATCCTTTCCTTGGTGCGCTCGAACGATCGAGCCGCCATCGGCTTCTTGAACGACCCCAACCGCGTCAACGTCGCCATCTCACGCGCCAAGAAGCTGCTCGTGATCGTTGGGGACTCGAAGACGGTGATCCCCGGCGCGCCCGACCTGTTCGGACCCCTGTTCGAGCACGCCAGGGAGGAGGGGTTGGTCGCGGGCGTGGGCGCTGTCGTGACCGCGTGTCAGCGCGTGGGCATCCGCTCCCAGGTGCAGCGGCTGTCGCGACCACATCGCGGCGACCGCCGGGCACGGAGGCGGCGGCGCGGCCAGCGCGTGCCGCTGGAGGCAGGCGGCAACGGGGAGGTGGTTCTCGACGGCGAAACCGCCTTGCCGATCGAGGCGGGCCTCAACGACGCGAACGGCTCCGACGGCGACCAGGAGGACAGGCCCGCCGCCGAAACAGCCGAGCCCGCGGTCCAGGGCGAGTAGCGGCTGCGCCGGCTTTACAGTCACTTAAGCTTTGGCAGCCATGAGTGACTGCGTTTTCTGCGCCATCGTTCGCGGCGAATCGCCCTCTAGCCTGACCCATGAGGACGACACCGTCATCGCGTTCATGGACATCCAGCCCATCACGCACGGCCACATGCTCGTGGTGCCACGCGAGCACGCGGTGCTGATGGGCGACCTCAACGACACAGTGGCGATGCGCGCCTTCAAGGTCGCGCGCCGGATGGCCGCCCTGGCACGGCAGACTCTGGGAGCGAGCGGCGTGAATCTGCTCGTCATGGACGGCGAAGCCGCCTTCCAGGACGTGCCCCACTTCCACGTGCATGTGATCCCGCGCTACCCCGGAGACGGTTTCAGCCTCACGTTTCCGAAGGCCTACGAGCACCCACCCGGTCGGGCGGAGCTGGAAACTGTCGCCAACGCGATCCGCGCCGCGGGCTCCTAACGGCTGGGTAGAACCGTCACCGTCACCGAGTACAGCATCACGTACATCGGGCAAGCCTGACCAGGAGAGCATGCAGCCCCGGCCGTAGCCGTGACGTTCGACCGACCGGGCGTAAGGGCCTGAAACGCCGCCAGGGTGACGCCGCGGGCGGCCGTGGCCGCTGGGTTCACGATCGGAGACAGCACCGAGGTATCGCTGGATCTGACATTGCTCCAGTCGGTCATGCCCGCTCGGGCGTGAAGCACGACCTCCAGCTTCTGGCCGCTCTGGAGGGTGATCGCCGTATCGGTCTCGGTGACCACCGCGTCGAATCCGAGCCCGGGGGAAGGGCTGGTCTGGACTGGAAGAGTTCCCGAGCCGTCGCAGGCGCAGGGGCTGTAACCACACGCAATGAAGAGAACCGTGGCCAGGGCCGCGATCAGCGCCATTTTGACCATGAACACGCAACGTACCCCGCCCGAACCGGGTAACACCAGAGCGGTTGCGCCCGTTAACATCGGCGATTCACGTGCGACTTCCCATGTCGTGGCGCATTGGCCCGGCGCTGGCGCTGATCCTCGCGACCGCTTGCAGCGGAAGCGCGCCCGTCGTTGGAACCCATTCGCCATCGCCGGTCCAGGGCGCGCTCAAAGGCGGGCTCATCGCCTACCTCGGCGACCAGGGGCTCGGCGTGCTCGACCCCACGACGGGAAAATCGGTGCTCGTCGCGCCCCTTCCCGCAGGCGGCGCTTTCCGAGCCTCCGGGCCGGTCTGGGCCCCGGCGCCCGGACTCGAGTACCCAGTCCTGTACTTCACGATCCACGACGATCGACCCGCCGAGCGCAGGACGACCACCGGTGTGGTTCCCTACGACTGGCTCTTCCGGGCCGATCCATTCAGCGGCGCCATCGAGCCGGTGGCGGCGTCGGTCGACCTCCAGAGCGAGGGACCGTTTGGCCTCGTCGCCAATTCCCACTACCTGGCTTTGACGGTCGGCTGCTGCGCCAACTACGAGGCCGACGCGTTCGACCTGACCCGCGCGCCCTCACCCGTCAAGGTGCTGGCGAGGCCGCCCGCCCAGGCGGCGCTCTTCACAGAAGGGGCTGCACCGGGGAATGACGGTTTGATCGCGGTGCGATCCGTCGGTACGGGCGTGTGGTACTGGCTGAACCCGTCCGCCGGCGTCCTGAACCCGTTCCCGTTGGCGCTGGGACCTGAGGACGGACCCATCGCCATCAGCGCCGACGGCACCCTGGCGGCGATCTCCCTGCCCGACCAGGGACCGGTGATCGAGCCCATCAACGTGGCGGCCCCGATCGCCTCGCCTTCGGCTCCGTCGGGCGCGCCGTCGGCACCGGCGGCAACGCCCACCCACGGGAGCCCTCTTCCGTCGGCGGCGCCGCACCACGTGAACTCCAAGCTGCCCCACGCGGACGCCCTGGCCTGGAGCCCGGACGCCAAGCGGCTCGTGCTCGCGGCCGACGGTGAAGTTCAGGTCTACAAGGCGGATGCGGCCGACGGCTCAGCCGGCGCCCAGTACCCTGCCGCGGGCATCATCGGGGTCGACTGGTCGCAGTCGATGGCAGGCGAGAGCCTGGCCATGGTCAAGCCCAACCGCGGGCCGCAGGCGTTCATCGACGCACTCCTCGACGCCACCAAGCTGCCTGCCGCCGCGGACAGTCCGGAGGCGCGCCCGCTGACCAAGGTGTATCTATGGCAGTTCGATTCGTCCAAGTCGTCGCCGATCGAGGCGATCACGGATCCAACCGCGGCGGTTCTGCAGCAGTACCCACCGCTGGCGGCCGGGGTCGTCTTCCATCATTGGGCCGCCTCGGCGACATGGGCCCTACTGGGCGGCTGCAACCGGTATCGCGTGGTGATCACAGGCAGCATCACGCCCACCGCCTCGACCTTCGGACTGGCGTCGAACGCCGCCTGCAACGCGCCGGCTGTGAGTCCGACTCCGAGTCCCACAGCGAAAACGTCTCCCACCAAATAGAGCGGCCTGGCCTCCCCACCCTGTGGGGAGCTGGGCTCCGCCGAAGGCGCAGCCCAGAGGGGGCCTACGATCTACTCTCGTGGCCGACATCGACTTTCTCAAGGTTCACGCTGAAGGCACTCCGCATAAGCCTGCCCTGATCCTGGGTGACGCCGTCGTCGACTTCTCGACGTTGAACGGGCGCGCCAACAAGGCTGCCCACTTGTTCAGCGAGCTCGGATGCGAGCCCCGTGACCGCGTCGCCATCATGTCCTTCAACTCGATCTCCGGGTTCGAGATCTCCAGCGGCCTCCGCCGTGTGAGCCTCGTTGCGGTCCCGGTCAACTACAGGCTGCGGGGTTCCGAGGTGGCGTACCTGCTGAACGATTCAGGC
>DASWGF010000017.1:0-4203 GCA_036393875.1 Candidatus Dormiibacterota bacterium | reverse complement strand
GATCCAACGGCCCTGAAGCGATTCATGCAGGAAGCGCAGGTCATGGCCCGAACGAGCCACCCCAACCTGGTCCAGGTCCACGACCTCGAACAGATGGGGGATGCGAACTACATCGTGCTCGAGTTCGTGCGCGGGAAATCGCTGCGGGACCGCATCAACCAGGGCAACCTTCCCTTGCCGCAGACCTTCGCCGTCATGCATGGAGTGCTGCAGGCGCTCGACTATGCGCACAAGCACGCCATCGTCCATCGCGACATGAAGCCGGAGAACGTCTTGATGTCCGAGGAAGGCGATGTCAAGGTCGCCGACTTCGGTATCGCCCGCCTCACCGACGATTCCGGAGCCGGCTCGACAGCCACCAAGACCGGCACTACGGTCGGCACGCCACAGTACATGTCTCCGGAGCAGGTGGCCTCGAGCAAGGTGGACGGACGAAGCGACCTCTACTCGGCAGGGATCATGTTCTACGAGCTCGTGGTCGGGCAGCCTCCTTTCACGGCGTCTGAGGCGGATGGTCCCTTCACCCTCATGGCCAAGCACGTGCAGGCGCCACCCAAACCCCCGTCGGTGCACCGACCGGGGCTGGACATGGGCCTCGAAGAGGTGATCCTCAAGTCACTCTCCAAGCGCCCTGAAGAGCGTTATCAATCGGGACAGGAATTCGACGATGCAATGTCCCGGATCGCGGACCGCCTCTGTCCCGGCTGGCAGCGAAGCCTGCTCCCGGGCGCGGATCTCGCGAAGATGGTGCCGGGCGGCACAGCCTCACCGACTGCATTTCCCGCCATCCCCGGCATGCCGGTCATGCCCGCCGCGTCGTCAATGCCCGCGCAGCCCGTGCAGTCCGTATACAACCCGACGCCGCCCGTCCGGCCCGTCGCCAAGAAGACCTCCGGCTGTCTGGGCGTCATCGGAGGCGCCCTCGGTCTTCTGCCTTTGCTCGGTGGTTTGGTCGCACTCTACCTTCGCTAGCGCGGCGTACCAGACGGCGTTAAAGAGCCCCTTGACGGCCACCTAGTCCGGTGCTATACCCACGATCGATCGCACGAACCAGAGGCTGGTTCGCGACCGCCTAGGCCGACTATCGGCAGGAGGTGCGGATGTGAACCGCAGCCACTTTGGCCACACCCATTTCTGGGCGCGGACCATGACGCGACGGAGCTTCCTAGGCTCGGCTGCCCTGGCGAGCGGGGCTGCCGTGACCGCCGGCGCCTGGCTGCCCGAGATCGCAAAGGCGGATTTCGACAAGGTGGCCACCGTTCTTCCACGGCCCATCCCGGGCGGAGTCAAGCCGTTCGGGATCATGATCCATCACTTTCCACCGGTGCCAGTCTTTGCTCCGGGACCGATCAACGAACCCTCTGAGATCACCGACTTCAATGGCCTGGTGGGGGTGTGCCGCGTGACGGGTGCCGGCACCGGCACCGACACTTCGACTGGCGCCAAGACTCGGTACAGCTACCAGGTTGACAACGGTTTCATGAGCGGCCTGTATGTGGGCGAGGACGGCCTCAGCCACCATGGGACCTTCGCATTCGTCTGAATGGACCTGTTCACCGGTGCCGTAGGCACCGGCCAGGTTCACGACTTCAACCCTGGTATCCGCGAGAGCGGTCTTTTCTGGACACAGCCGGTGTCGGAAGATGCATTGGAGGTCGATCTCGCGGGCGGGACCGCGACGCTCGCGCTGGACGACCTCGACGAGGAGGACTACCACAACCTGCTGAACGCGTTGCTCGACGGGCCGAGTGACTCTGCGTCCGTGTCATTCGAGATGCGATGGAAAGCCATCGCTGAGCCGATGAACGTCACAGACTCTGTTCACGGATTCACTGGCAGATACCAGATCAGCGCCGTGCAGATCGAGTGGTCTGCCAAGGCTCCGCGCTTTGAGTTCGTCTCAGACCCGGCCGGCACGACGACCAACGTAAGCTCCGTCATCGGTCGCGAGCGAAACGGGATCTTCTTCGCCGATTAGGTGATGGGGGGCGCGACAAGCGCCCCCATCACTCTTCTTGGGGTGGGACTTGCGCCGCCGCCTGGCCCGCGAGCGCCTCCTCCGCCTCGGTGCCCACCAGGATCTCTTTCGCCTCCGCGTTCGCGGCCGCGAGGATCGACTTCTGCGTGTACTGCTGGGCAAACTCCTGGTGGGCCTGGGTCGCCAACTCGGTCGGAAACTGCACCCACGGAGAGGTGGGCGTTTCCCGGATCGCCACCACCTGGTAGATCCGAAACGTCTCCGCCGACTTGCCCTTCAGCTGCACGCCGGGGACAAGGTCGACCGCGATGTAGTCCTTGCACATGTCGTAGGTCGGCTGGCCGATGAGCAGGTGGAAGGCCGGCGCATTGGCACAGAACCGGGCCGCCGTATTGACCGTGTCGCCCAAGGCGGTGTACTGCAGCCGGCTGCGTGAGCCCATCATGCCGACCACCGCCGGCCCGGTATTGACGCCGATCCCCCAACGGACCGGAGGCAACCCTTTGGCGAGGAGCCGCTGCTGCAGCTCGGGAGCGCGATTGATCAAGTCGTAGGCACAGCGCACGGCTAGCAGGGCGTGGTTTTCCTGGAGCCGGGGAGCGTTCCAGAACGCCACGATCTCGTCGCCGACATATTTGTCGACCGTCCCGTCCCACGTGAAGATGGTTCCGCTCAGATGATCGAGGTACATCTGCACCACCTCGGTCACGTCGTGCGCCGACATCGACTCCGACATCGACGTGAATCCACGGATGTCGACGAAGAGCAAGGTCAAATCGCGGCGCTCGCCGCCGCGCATGATGTCGGCGACGCCGCCTCGCGTCTTGGCCAGCTGCGTCACGATCTCTGGCTTGAGGTACTGGCCGAAGAGCGAGGTCACCTTCCGCCGCTCACGATCTTCATAAAGGACCCGGTAAGCGGTGACACCCGTGTAAGTCAAGGCCATCGCCAGAAGGGGATGGAACAGGTCCGGCACAAACCCGTTGTTGCCGGCCAGGAACGCCATCGCGACCGTAAACGCGACTAACGCCACCACCGTCGCGATCAGGCCACGAACCACCGAAAGCCGGGCCACCAACAGCCCGAGCAGCACGGCCAGCGCAGTGATGGAAAGAAAGATGACCAGGGCGGGCTCGCGGGTCAGCAGGGTCTGAGTGGCGGATATGCCGAACATCTGGAGCACGTTTGCGTGCAGCTCTACGCCGGCCATCGGCAGGGTGTCATTGCTGCCCGCGCTGGTGGTGACGAGCTGCTCATCGTGCACTCCCGACAGGTTGTATGCCCCGACCAGCACGATGTTGCCTTTGATCAGGTCGGGTGAGACTCTCCCGCTCACGACGTCGCTGAAGTGCGCGTACTGGCCGTTGCTTTCGTAGTTTCCGGGGGGCCCGGAGAAGTTGATGAGCGTCGAACCCGTTCCATCGACCTGGGCCGACCAGATGGAACCGTAATTCGCCCGGTCACCGGACTCGGTCAGCGGTGGGCCGCCTGACTGATCTGTGCCGGAGTTGAGCGCGTTATATGCGGCGAAGCCGAAACTGTTGATCAGCGGCGTGTTGCAGGTGCCGTCCTCGAAGCAGGCCGGCTGCACGAAGAGCGGTACCCGCCGCGCCACGCCGTCAGCGTCGAGCTGGAGGTCGGGCGATGCGAGGATGACGTTCTTGTCCGGCTGCTGGCAGGCTACGCCTGGGTCCTGGTTCTGGTCCATGCAACGGAAAGCCTTCAGTGGGATCTCGTCGATTCCCAGGCCCGACTGCTGGACCAACTTCCCGGCCCCGGTGTCAAGGCGGCTGCCGGGGTACGAGAGGACCACTGGGATCGTGCTTTCGCGTAGGGCTTTTGCGAACTGATAATCACCCGTGCCCGGGATGGTTGGCCCGTCGCGCTTGTCGGGGAAGCTCACGTCGAATGCGACCACCTTCGCTCCGTCTTGTTCGAGGGTTCTGAGGGCGTCGGCATATACGCTGCGTGGCAGCGGGTACTGACCCAATGTCCTCACGCTCTGGTTATCGATGCCTACGATCACGACCTGCTTGTCCGGCTTGCCGTTGCCGTAGAAGCGATCCTCGGGGTGGACCGAGACTCTGACCAGGCAGCCGCCGAGGTGCGCGTCGCAAGTCAGCTGCTGCGTGTAGAGCCAGTACATGGACCCGCTCAAGACCAGTGCGATGAGCACCGCTACGACGGTGCGGTAGGTGTACCAGTAGCGGATGTAGCGGCCCACG
>DASWGF010000016.1:0-10228 GCA_036393875.1 Candidatus Dormiibacterota bacterium | reverse complement strand
CAACGACCTCTGGATCTGGCGGGCGGCATCGGTCATGGTGCCGGCGTCTCCGCTCGTCAAACGGCCGGCTTTCTGATCGGCGTCGACCTCGTTCACGAAGGCGTTCAGCTGCCCGCATGCGGCGTTGGAGTTACCGCGCTGCAGCGAGTCGTTGGCGGCGTTTAGCTTGGCCAGCAGGCTGTTCCTCTGGCCTGCATTCAATCCCGACACTCCCTGGACAGAAGTCATGACTTTCGCCAGCGCCGCCTCCGGGGTCAACACCGTGATTGTGGTGGTGGCCGCCCCGGCCACTAGATCGTCGTCCTTGACCGTCAGCGTGACCGTGTAAGTCCCGCTCGCCGTATAGGTGTGCGGCTGCTGCTTCAAGTACTCGGTCCCGCCGGTCGTGTTCGGGCTCTTGTCGCCCCACGCCCACGTCACCTGGTACGCAGGGGCGGGGTCCACGCCCGAGCCCGCGTCCGAGAAGGTCCCGTTGAACGTGAGCACCTGCTGCGGCACGATCACGTACGGCTGGGAGAAGCTGATCGCGGGTGCGGGTGTCGAGTCGACACCGTTGATCGTCACCATGGCTTTGGGGCTGGGGACGCCACCATCGTCGGTGGCGATCAGCGTGATCGTGTAGATGCCCTCGTCGTCGGTCGTCAGGCTGTAAGAGGGGCCGCTGCCGTCGGGGAGCTTGGTGTCGTAGTTGGTCGCCGACCATGTGTAGGTGAAGACGCCCGCGGTGTCCTCGGCGCTAGGGCTTATGGCCGAAGCGGTCAGGTTGATCGTCGTTCCTTCCGGGGCACTGGAGGGGGCGCCGTTGATGATGGCCTTTGGCAGCGCGTTCTCGATCACCGTCGAGAATTGAGCTTTGCCCGTGTTGCCGTGACCGTCGTCCGCGGTGATCGTTATGGTTTGGCCCTGACCCTCGTCCGCGGCTGCGCCCTTCCACGACCAGGTGCCGGCGCCGCTCGGGGCGACGGTCCCGGCCGAGCCCGTGTTGGATGAGGCGGACAGCGTGACCGTGTCGCCGTCGGGATCTGAAAAGGTGCCCGCGTTGGTCGGGATCGCGCCCTCGGTCGCCGTCGCCGGGTTCGTGTTGGCCTTGACCGTCGGCGCGGAGTTCCCGCCTGGCGCGGGTGCCGTTGGCAACCCGGCTTCGAACGCGAAGTCATAGGGGAAGTAGCCGGTCGAGGACCAGCTGCTGCACGCCGAGACGCATCCGGGCGCTGTCCAGGCCCGGCCGCCAGGGTCCTGGGGCGGCGCGGAGGTCACGCCTGCCCAAGATCGGACGCCGGCAGTGATGGTCATGACGATGGCGTATTTCTTTCCACCCGTAACGGGAATCGGCGAGGCGAATGGAAACTTGAAGAACGGGTAGGCGTAGGTCGCGGTCGGACCATGGAGGTCAACGACCGATCCGGGCAACGCCGCCCCGGTCGGCTGCAGAGTGGTGGCGTCGACATTGCGGACGTCAGCGGTTCCGCTCGACCCGTAACCGTAGTCGAAGTTCAGCATCAAGGAAACGTGATCGAGCCCGCCCGCCGATGGGGCGGTGAACGTCTGGGCCCTCTCACCGAACGAGACTGAGTACCACTTGGTCCATGTGGACTGGGTCACGTCTGCCGCAGCCTGGGTGGGAAGCAGTGCCAGCCAGAGGCCGGCGGCCAGGCCAAGCGTCAAGCCGCGCCGGATCACTCCCTTTCTAAGGGAGTGTCCCAGTGCTGCCTGACGCCGGCCGTTCATGATCATTTGGACGTACGGAACCTTCATTACCTGCGCTCAATCAACGGAGCTGGGGCCTACATTGGTCGGCAACTTGGCAAGTACTGTGCTGGGAATCTAGATGGGTAGGGTCCTGCTGATCATCGGCGCGGTCGTCGGGGGGCTGGTATTCGCCTTCGGCGTGCTGGGGCTGATCCTGGCCATCACCCAGCCTGACGCCCAGCAGTCCGACGAGATCGTGGGCTCGATCTTCTTCATGGTCGTCGGGGCCCTCGTAGCGGCGCCGTGCACCTTCTTCGCATTCAGGTTGGGGAGGCGGAGCGCGCCGTGGCAGCCGGGTGGCGCCCTCCCCATGGGGTCACCAGGCGCGGATCTGCAGGCGAGCTACCTGAGCTGGTTCGCCTGGTGCCAGCAAACGCTCGGAGGTGACGCTGTTTCCCTGCACGCCGCCACGATGGCCGCCATGGCTGCAGGTGCCGTTGGAAATCCGACTGCAGCCGCCTCCGCCGAGGGCGCCCGCCAGTCAGCACGCCTGGCGGCTTCGGGGGTTCTGCCTGCGGCGCCCAATGGCGCCAAGGTCCGGATGCTTGCCCGCATCGGGGCCTCGACGGCTGGGCTGCTGGAGCCTTCCGAGCGGGTACTGGTCTCGTTTTGGGGCGAGAACCGCTCTAGAGGGCTGCAGATGGTGTGGTTCTTCTTTGGGGTCATCGGCAGAACCATCGCGGCCAGTCGGATGGGAGCCGTGTTCGTGACCGTCACGGATCGGCGGGTAATAGCCTTGATCGGTGGTCAATTCGGCGGACTGGCCAATCGAACCGCCCTGATCGAGCCCCGCTCGGCCGTAACCGCAAGGTACCCGAAGGGTCTGCTGTGGCGCGGCACGTTCACGCTCAAAGGCCTGGGAGACTCATCTGTCGCAATGAATGTGCCGCGCGGCTGGCGACCGGAAGCAGAGATGGCCTTCGCGATGCTGGCGCCATCGGTGGGTCAGGCCGGCAGCGTCGGCATAATCCGCTGATTCGCGCGTACTAGGGGAGGCGCCGGCGAGTCCGACCTCGACCGTCGACGTGCGGTGCGTACGTACGGTCACCGATCCACTCCGCCGGGACGATCGCCAGGCGGTCCGCCATCTGGACCAGCTGCGAGGCGTACTTACCGCGAAGGTGCTGGAACTTCGTCCAGGACTCATCCAACGGCTTGACCCTGTAACCGGCTTTCTTCAGGCGTAAGACGGCCTGGTGGAATTCTTCGTGGTCGACTAACGGCTCTTTGGTGTTCGTGTAGCGGAAGTACCACGCCAGGTCCTCGACGAGATGGTTGCCGACGGTGAACATGAGCCGTGCCGGCCCCTCTTCGTCCTCGTCGACTGTGCTCATGACCAGCGTGGCTGCGTCCATGACCGCGCCGAACGAGTTGAGCCAGGCCTCGTTGTCGTGACTGGATCGAAAGTAGAGGAGGATCGGATAGGCGAGGTGGCTCTCGAGCACAGCTGCCGACCACCTGCGCCAGTCGTCAAAGGTCTTGACGAGCTCCTCTCGAAGCCCGCGCTCGAAAACGGTCTCCAGCAGCTGGACGCCTGACGGCGGAGCGCCGGCGCTGGCGTCCAGCTGAACCACCAGCTCCTCGCGCTCCTGAAACGCTGCGTAGAGGGAGAAGAGGAGCGTGATCACCAGCGCCGCGATGCCAACCCCGGTCGCGCTCTCGAAGAGAATCATGATTCTCGCGCCGAGGCCGATGGGCACGAAGTCTCCGTAGCTCAGCGGCACGATGGTGCTGGCCGAGAAATAGACAGACTCGCCAAAGTTGTCGAGCGGCGGCCGGATCTGGTTCCGCAATCCGTCGAGGATGAGGGCGTAGCCGAGCAAGAAGGCAAGCGCCCAGGTCAAGAACATCGCGATCACGGCCGCCGGCCCAAACGTCGCCAGCCAGCCTTCTCTTCGAGCTGCGTTCGTCATGCGCCGGCTGACCCAGCGCCACAGCGCCCAGAATGAGAAGAAGAGGAGCCGGACCATGATGAAGCGGTTGACGGACGGCCGCGGGAGGACGACCGACTTGAACAGGTCGTAGAACGTCGCGACGACGACGGCGACGCCCGCGGCAACCTCCACCCAGCCCAGCGCGGTCATGCTCGCCCCAGCCCCATATCACGATCCTAGAGCCCTGGCGGTGACTTAGAGTGGCTCGCGCTTTGGACCCCGCCCTCCCCACCGTCGGCGATCTCCCAGACGGCAGCTTTGAGCTCGGACCGCAAGATCGGCATCCAGGCGCCTGCGCCGGCGTTCTTGCCCGACGGCGTCGCCGAGTTTGCGCGCCGGCTCGGCGTGCCACTGCGTGGGGACTTCGGCGACAAGGTAAAAGGCACCGTCGACCTGTCGAAAACGACCTAGAATCGGGACCTTGAGGGGCCCCGATCTTAAGCCCTCGATCAAGTCTTCGTTAATTTGGCGCTTACGCGATCCGGAGGGAGGATAGATGGAGAAAATGCGAACGATCGGGTATCGGCTGGCTCGGATCACCGCCGCCCTGGTGGTAGCGGTTCCCGCCGGCCTGTCGATGACGACCACGGCCGGCGCTGCGACCTGCACGGCGACTGGTTTCGTTCGGGACGGCATCAACCTCACGGCCGCTCAGATCGGAAGCACCGTGAGCGGAACCCTGGACGCCACCGGGTGCGACATCGGCGTCTACTTCGCGAAGCCCGGAAGCGTGACGCCGGGAGCGCAGATTTTCGGAGCGCGCTACTTCGGGGTGGTCAACGATGGCACTTCTGTGACGGTCGCGGGCGCCAGCATCCATGACATCGGCAACACGCCGTTTGACGGCACCCAGCACGGTGTTGGGATCTACTTCACGGACGGCGGCTCGGGCGTGATCGACGGCAACAAAGTCTGGGCGTACCAGAAAGGCGGCATCGTCGTTACGCTTCCGCCAACCTGGAACGGTCCGGCCACAACGGCGACGGTCACAAACAACACAGTCAGCGGCCTGGGGCCGGTCGTGTTCATCGCCCAGAACGGAATCCAGGTCTCTCGCGGCGCCGTCGCCGCCGTGAGGGGCAACAGCATCTCCGACAACTTCTATACGGGTGAGGTCGGCGTCGGGCCAAACCCCGGCGGGCAGAATCCCGAAGGCTGGGAGTACTTCTCTACGGGACTCCTGCTATTTGAGGCCGGGGCTGGGACGAAGACGGCTGACAACCAATTCTCCGGCAACCAGCACAACTTCGCCAACGTCCCCTAACAAAAACTGAGAGCCGGCTCTATGCCGGCCGGCTCTCTTCATCGCTTCCGCTGGACTACGCGGCGCGTGTGATCTCGAGGCCGCGGAACCGGTGGGTGACGTCCTGCGTCCGCCAATAGACCCAGCCGAGCCCGATGGCCCACAGACAGTAGACGACCGCCGCGAAGAGCCCCGCCGCCCTGACCACATCGCTCGAGGCGCCGATCCACGTCGAGACGCTGAGCGCAAGCAGGCCGGCGCCCGCGAGCAGGCCAAGCAAATCGACCCAGCGCGGGAATCGCTCAGCGCCGAATCCAAGCCCGGAGGCGACGAGAAACCAGACTCCCAGTAACGCCAGAGGCCAGGCGGCCCAGTCGCGGTAGGCCTGACCGCTCAGCGAGCCGGTGACCGCCGCGATCTGGACCACGATCAGCCAGAGGACACCCACTACTCCCCAGAAGCCGACGAACACGCCCCAAGAAGGTGTGCGCATCGGGTGACTGAAGAGCCCGAGCGCCACCGGCAGGAGCAGCGCTGCCCACCCGAGCAGGAACCAGCCGCCTACCCACGGCAATCCGGCCAATTGGCTGATGGCCGCGCCCAGCAGTGCGGCGGCCGAGAGGTAGGTGAGGATGCTGGTCCCGCGCATGCCGCGAGACATCACCACCAAGAACACGAGCACCACCCACGCGATCAGAATTCCGGTCCGAACCGCATCCCATCCCAGGAGCTGGCTGACCAGCGCGGCCACGAACGCGGCGACGCTGATCCAGCTGAAGGTGGCGCCCCAACGCACGACGGTTATTGTCGGGGATCAGCCGGAACCGCTTCGCGCCTGGTTGATCAGCCCGTAGACCCTTGCTACGTCGGGAATGTCGTAGAAAGCCGGCCCGCTATTGGTGGGCGAGAAAAAGTCCATGCCGGTGTTGGCCCAGTACCCACGTCCGTACGAGCCCTGTGAGCTACCGAGCTCGAGGCTGCCCGATCCATCTGCCCGTACTGACTGGGTGATGTTGGGAAGCTGATTCAAGAACACCGATTGGATGGATCCGCCACGAAGGATGAGCGCGCGCTGGTTGGTGAGGGCGTAGACGGTGCGGCGCCGGTCCCAGCGCTTGTAGACAAACCTTCCCCATATCAAGTACTGGCCGACGACGACGAAGGGGATGCCCCACAGCCAGAAGAAGATTGGCGCGCCGGTCAACAGGACTCCACCTTCCCAGACGACCGCGAACCCACCCCACATCAAGGAGAAGGGGATGAGGAAGGCGTCGGCGCGACCGACCAATCGGGAAGGATCTGGCCGGCCGGTCCACAGAATCTTCTCGCCGGGCTGCAGATAACGCTGAAGTTGAAACTGCTGCCCCGCATCATCCACGGTGTGGGGATTCTATGCCCGGGCTGGAGCGTCGTTCTTGACTTAGACTCCGGGCCATCGTCGATCTTTCAGACGGCAGCTTCGTCCTCCTTCCAAACCCCAGAAAGGTGCTCGTCACGAGGCTGGTTCTGGTGGTCATCACTGTCGCCTTGATTGGATTGGGAATCGCTTCGCTTGGAGTGACCCTCCCGAACCCGACATTTTCGTGGCCGACTCGGCTTCTTCTCCCAACATTCCTGGCCGCGGTCGCGGTGGGTGTCTGGTACAGGTTCAGGCCCCCCGTCTTGAAAGCCGACGCGACGGAGATCACCTACGACGATCGAGTAAACCGCCAACAAATGCCGCGCTCAGAATTGTCGTTTGTGTTCCGCGGGCAAGTCAGTGAGCGGAGTCGCCTCGGTGACGTGTGGGGCAAGGGCTACGTATTTGTGGGGTCTGGCGAAAGGGTTGGCATGATCCTCCACACCTACTGGTTCACAGACGACCGCATCGCAGAGTTCGCGCAGCGCCTGCAGGTGCAAATCCGAGGGGACTTCAGCGCGCGGATTAAGGATCGGGTCGAACCTACGTGGACTTGAGCGCGAAATGATTTGGTGCCGGCGCGGGGATTCGAACCCCGGACTTTCGGTTTAAAAGACCGCTGCTCTAACCAAGCTGAGCTACACCGGCGCAAAGGAGATTGTGGCCTCTCAGGCATCACCGGCGCTAAGGACGCGGGTGGCTCAAGACATGCGGAATTTCGACTGATGTAGCCTTCCCCCGGTGAAAGCCTGGGTCGTCCGCGAGCTCGGCGGGCCTGAGACCATGCGATTCGAAGACGTGGACGCGAGCACGCCCGCGAATGGGCTGGTGCGCATCGCCGTCCGCGCCTCCGCGATCAACTACTTCGACGCCCTCATGGTCGCGGGCCAGTACCAGGTCAAGCCGGAGCTGCCATTCGTACCAGGTGCCGAGGTCAGCGGCGTGGTCGAGAGCGCGCCGAGGTCGGCGGGCTTCAAGCCGGGCGACCGCGTCACCGCGCTGCTGGACAGCTCCGGCCTCACCCGAGGCGGCTACGCCGAGATTTCGGATGCTGCCCCAGCCAGCGTTCAGCGCATGCCCGACGCGATGTCATTCGAGGACGGCGCCGGCTTCACGCTGATCTTTCAAACCGCCTGGTTCGGCCTGCACCGCCGAGCCAAGCTGCTTTCCGGCGAAGTGCTGCTTGTGCATGCAGGCGCGGGCGGTGTGGGCAGCGCCGCGATTCAGGTCGGCAAGGCGGCGGGCGCGATCGTCATCGCCACGGCCGGCTCGGACGAAAAGACCGCGGTCTGCTTGCAGCTCGGCGCTGACTACGCCATCAACTACAAGACGGAGGATTTCTCAGAAAAGGTCAAGGGAATCACGGGCGGTCGCGGCGCCGACGTCATCTTCGACCCGGTCGGCGGCGATGTGTACGACCGCTCCACCAAATGCGTCGCCTTCGAGGGCCGGATCGTGATCGTGGGTTTCACCTCAGGCCGGATCCCGCAAGCGGCCGCGAACCACGTCCTGGTCAAGAATTACTCTGTGGTCGGGCTGCACTGGGGCCTCTATTCGAGGCGCGCGCCCGAGCTGCTTCCAGCGGCGACCAGCGCTTTGATGGACCTGTACGCGTCCGGCAAGATCAAGCCGTTGATCTCCGCGCGGGTCCCGCTGGCAGAAGCGCCGAGCGCGCTTGCGATGGTCGCTGGGGGCAAGAGCACCGGCAAGGTGATCCTCACTGTCTGACCCTGGGGCGCCGGCCCCACCAGACAATGTGGAGCCGCCCCCAGCGGAGCCCGTAGAGCCAACTCCACCCGAGCCGGTGGCGCCATCCCCGCCTCCCCGAACCCGGTTTCGCCATTACCGGCCCGCGAGCGCCGGCATCGCGGTGGCGTTGATTCTGCTTTTGCTCGTCGTCGTCGTGGGCCCACCCGAAAAAACCTCGTCTCCGCCGGCCGAGGTGCTGTCCACCGACCAGACGCTCAGCTTTCCGATCGCGCGGGACGTTTCGGACCTTGACCCAGCGCAAATGTCGAACCCCACCGACATCGACATCTTCCGCAACGTCTTCTCCGGTCTCTACAAATTCGACCAATCGCTGCACGAGGTCGCCGACCTCGCGGTTGGACCGGCGGATCTTTCGCCCGACGGGCTCACCTATACCTTTCACATCCGGCACGACGCGGTCTTTTCCAATGGCGACCCACTCACGGCCGACGACTTCATCTACAGCTGGAGCCGCGCCGCTGCCAAGCAGGGCGATTTCGCGGGGCTCTTCTCGCTGGTCGCCGGTTACAACGCAGTGGCGAATGGCCGAGCGACCACGCTCAGCGGCCTGGTGAAGGTTGATGCATACACCTTCACGTCCACCCTCACCAAGCGCGCCGCTTACTGGACGACCCTCGTTGGTCTATGGCCGTTCTGGGTTGTGGATCGCAAGGTGATCGCGTCCGCCGGCGAGGACATCTGGTTCACCAAACCCGAGACGCTGGTGGGAACCGGCCCATTTCGCCTCACCGCCCGCGCGGCCGGCCAGTCGCTGAATTTCGAGCCGGTGCCAGCCTGGTTTGGCGGTAAGACTGGAGCTTTGCAGCGCATCCACATCGATGTCCTGGCCGATCAGCAGGCTCAGATGACACGCTACGAATCCAACGCGTACAGCCTCATCGGGTACGGCCGTCAGGGCCTGGCGCCCGCGGATGCGGTTCGCTACACGACCGATCCGAAGCTCACCGATCAGCTCCAACTGGTCCCCGCCGGCCTCACCTACTGGATAGGGTTCAACCTCAAGACCGGACCGTTCGCCGGGATCGACGCCGGCCGCGCCGGGCGCCACGCGTTCAGCACGGCGATCGACCGCAACGCACTTGCCGAGGCTCTCTGCTCGTCCGGCACAAGCTGCACGCCGGCCACCGGCGGGCTGATCAGCAAAGGGCTCGATGGCTACCTCGGCGACGGGACCGATCCGGGCGCGAAGTTCGACGCCATCGCGGCCAAGGCCGAGTACCAGGCCTGGGATCCGAACGGCGCCAAGGTCAAGGCGCTCGTCTACACCTACGACACGAACCCGTTCAACAAAGCCGTGTGCATCAACCTCGCGGCCCAGTGGCAGCAGAACCTCGGCGTCACCGTGCAGTGCGTAGAGGTCGACCGCGGGAACTTTTTCGACAACCGCGACGGCCACTGCGCCTACAGCGCGTTCAGGCAGAGCTGGAGCGCCGACTACAACCACCCGCAGGATTGGTTCGACTACCTGTTCTTGAAAAACTCGCCATCGAACGGGTCGTGCTACTCAAACCCGGCGTTCGACACGCTGGTCGCCGGAGCCGACTCCAAGCCCTTGCCGATTGCCCTGCTCGATTACCAAACCGCCGGCAACATGCTCGTCAACGATTCAATCCTCGGCGCGCTCGTGTACGGCGAGCAGCAGTACCTCGCTCATCCTTATGTGAAAGGCGTCGGCGGCAACGCGCTCTATGACTTCGATTGGCGCCAAGCGAGGATTCTGAAGCACTAGTACCGAGGTTAGAGGCGGACTACGCAGCCATTTCCATCAGCGTGGTGTTAAGCCTGGAAAAGCACTGGGCGAGCTCTTCGGATATCGCCGCTGACTCAGTGGATGACATCGTGACGTGTGCCGCCTGGGCAGGCTTTTGGCGCAGCAGCTCAATTCGCAGATTGGTTGGTGGGTGGGTGGAATCGATGCTTGTCCCCTGCCGGGCATCGAGTCTCCGTAGCCGTTCCCATTCCTTGGCACTCAGATCAGTCAAGAACCTGCGTTCCGCCGCCCAGACATCGGGTTGCTCGCGCTGGGCGGCGAAGCGAATAGCAAGGATGCAAAGGCGCTCGAGATGTAAATGGTCCAGGCAGCCAACCATGGCGTCCCTCGACGCCACCCCGGCAGCCAGCCAGTCCGCGTAG
>DASWGF010000015.1:0-4054 GCA_036393875.1 Candidatus Dormiibacterota bacterium | reverse complement strand
GTGCGAGGTCGTTCTGGAATCAGGTCGACGAGGTAGGTGTCGACTCGCCGGATTGGCGTTTTGAGCGAGTCGTTGGACGTGGTGGCCTGTCGCACTAGCAGGAAAGGTACTTGTCCTTGAAGGTGGCGACGATGCCCTTGGTCAGCGTCTTGAAGTCGTCCGCGTAGGTCGCGACCTTGTCGGGGCTGATCAGCAGCGTTCCGGAATCGATGAAGTAGGGCGCCCCGCTCTTCTTCTTGCACCCCTGGTGGATCTGATTGATGCCGTAGGAGGCGATGTAAGCCTGGCCGTACGGATTCTGACCCATGGTGCCGATGAGGAAGCCGTCCTTCACGGCCTGCAGCACGACGGGGTCGTCGTCGATGCCGACCATCTTGATTTTCTTGTCGCCCAGTGTCCGCAGAGCCTTGGCCGCGGCGACCGTCGGGTTGTACGCCGTGGTCACGATGCCGGTGATGTCCTTGTGGGTGGCGAGCGCCTGGTTGATGGCCGTGTCAGCCGTCTGTGCGTCTTTGTCGATGTCGGTGATCGTGATGAGGGTAACGGCGCCGTTCGTCTCGGTCACCGCCTTCTTGACGGCGGCTACGCGCAGCACGGTGTTGGGGTCGGTCAGAAGTCCGGTGCCGTGCAACAGCAGACCCTTTCCGCCCATGGCCGCGATCGCGGCTTTCGCGCCCGTGTAGGCGGAATTTCCCACGTCGGTCGCGATGCAGTAGGTGGTCTTGGTCGGTTCGGCCACGCAGCCGCCGACTGCCATCACAGGGAAGTTCCTCGCGGCCAGCTGGGTGACGATGCCGTTCGCCGCGTTGCCATCGGTCGGGAAGATTCCGAACCCGTTATAACCCTGCGCCGCGAGGCTTGTCAGGAGCTGGTCCTGGAGATCCTGCTTCCAGTCGGTCGGCACCTGGAACGTGCCCTTGGTGAGGCTGAAGTCAGTCTTGGCGTCCACTATCGCCTGTCGCATCGGCTCGAAGTAGGGATGCGGACCTCCGGGGACGATGGCGACCGCCGCGTTGGTCTTGGCGCCCCCGCCGGAGGTGGTCCCTCCGCACGCGGCGACGACCAGCACCGTGGCGATGGCCAATGATCGGGCCAGGGCTCTACGTGTCATCCGGCTTCCTCCTTGTTGAGCAGCACGAAATGGAACTCCACTTGCTCGTGTGTTTGAGCGGATCACGCGGATGCTATAGGAAATAGGATGTTGGGTCAAGAGCCCAATCCGGAATCGATTGAGGCGTTTCAGTCGCCGATTTCGGAGCGCCTTCGAGCGGCCCGCCAACCTCGCTGACGGTGAGAGAAAACGAACGAGCCGCGGCCGGCAAGACCGCGGCCCGCTCGTCACGAAAACGCTAGATGTTGTGCGGCCGGCGCCGGTTGGGGTCCGCCGGAGCCATCGGAGGGTTCGGATGCGGCCTGGTCAGGGTCGGACCCTGGATGTTGTTGGACGGCAGGGCAAGGGCGAAAGTCGGGAGATTCTTGGACCGAGCCTGAGTAAAGGCCTCAAACCCTGAGGCCAGCTTGATCAGCGTCGGCTCGCTGAACGCGGTGCCAAAGAAGCTGATTCCCATCGGAGCGCCGAACACGCTCTCCGCGGGAACCTGCACGATCGGATAGCCACCCGCGGCGGCGATGCTCGAAGTGCCGAAGATGAAGTGGTCGCCGAAGATCAGGTCGGTCGCCCAGGCCGGGTTGTCTGTGGCCGAGACGATGGCGTCGAGATGCTGGCTCGAGAGCGCGGCATCGACATTGTTGACGGTGAAGAGTCGGTCGGCCTCGACCGCCTGGTTGTACGTCAGGCCACCGAAGGCCGGTTGCGGATCGTCCGGCCCCGGCAACAGGCTGTTGCAGAAATCGAAGATGTCCTGGTTGAAGAACGGCATCTCCTGGGGGGCATGGGCGTTGTCGAAGTCGATCACCGACGTCAGCGTGCCGCCGGCAACTGGCACGCCGGTCCTGCTGCTGAGATAGGTCTTCAAATCATTCCTGAAGTCGAAGCAGAGCACCAGGAACTCGCCGGGGCCGCCTGAGAAATTGAAATTCAGAGCCGGGTCGTCGAGGTTGACGACCGTGGCGCCCGCCGCGGTCAGGGCCGCGAAGGCGTGCTCGAAAGCATTGGTCACGGGCATGGGCGTCGGCACGAACGGATCGAAGCCTCCCAGCCCCTGTCGAGTCAAACCGAGCGTCGCACCTTTCAATCCGTTCGGATCTAAGAACTTCGTGTAGTCCGACGGGATCTTGGGGCGCGTCTTACCCGTCCCCTGCCAACCCAGCGGAACCCCTCCTGTAGCCGAGTCCCGGCCGTCAAAGGTCTGGCTCTGGATCACGCCAAGCGTCACCGCGGCGTCTGCCACCGTGCGTGCGTGGATGCCCACGGTGTCCTGGATGTGTGAGATCGGAACGACGCCGGCGCGACTGGTCAGGCCGATGGTGGGCTTGAGGCCGACGACGCCGTTGGCGTTTCCGGGGCAAACGACGCTTCCGTCCGTCTCTGTTCCAAGCGAGACCGCGGCGAAGTTTGCCGATGCGGCTGCGCCCGATCCCGAGCTCGACCCGCACGCGTTGCGGTTGATGCCGTACGGGTTGTTGGTCTGGCCGCCGCGACCCGACCATCCGCTGATCGACTCGAACGACCGGAAGTTCGCCCATTCAGAAAGGTTTGTCTTGCCGAGGATCACCGCTCCGCCTTTGCGGAGGTTGGCCGCGACTGTCGAGTCACGCGGGGCCGGGCTGCCGAACAGCGCGAGCGAGCCGGCCGCGGTCTGCATCGTGTCGCCCGTGTCGATGTTGTCCTTGAGTAGGACAGGGATGCCCATCAGCGGTCCGAGGTTCTGGCCCGCCGCCCGCGCGGCGTCCGCTGCCTTGGCCATCGCCAGCGCGTCCGGGTTCAGCTCGATGACAGAATTGACCCCGGGTCCTTCACGGTCCAGAGCCTGGATCCGTTTCAAGTAGTAGTTGGTGAGCGCGACCGAGGTCAGCTGACCCGACGCCATCAACGATTGGAATTGCGCGACCGTGAACTCGTTGAAGTTGGTCGGAGCGGGACTTGGACCCGCGCTCGCCGCCCCCATGGCCGACGCCGCAAGCGACAAAGCCGCGGCAGCAATCAACACGCGCATTCGCATGGCCACTCCTCCTGTACGGCGGCCCCCACAGCCCGCCCTTCAGCCGAGGTTTAGCACTTTCCGGCCGAAATGCAAGTAAACCGCTCCGATGGCCGGTCGTCAGACCGCCGTTGGCTTGGAGGAGAGGAGGAGCGACTCCGCTTCTTGCCTATCGACCAGGCGACCGTTCAATCCGCCAAACGCGTGCAGGTCGCCACCGACCTCGATTCGCAGCGAATCGCGGACGCCGCCGGCTCGCACCGGCTCGAAGCCGGCAAGCCTGATGAGGCGCTCGACCTTGGGTCTCGCCGGGGCGTCGTCTGTCGTGTAAAAGAGCACCGCGGGCTCCGGTGATCGATGCGCGCTCGAACCAAGCAGCGGCGCCGACAGCGTTCCAAACGCCTTGGCGTAGCTTGTCCCTTTCGGAAGCCAACCGCTGACGACCTCAGCGGCGGACTGGCCGTCGGGAAGCGTTCGCGAAACGTTCCCGTCCGCTCCGATCGAGATCGGATTCGATGTGTCGATGACCAGCTTGCCCGGCAACAGGTCGGCGACCTCGTCGACCACGGTTTTCATCGGGCCGAGCCATAGAGCAAGCACGATCGTGTCTGCACGCTGGACCGCGTCTCGGTTGCTCGACGCCGCCGTGGCCCGACTTCCGATCTCCGCCACAAGCTTTGCGAGGTCGTCGGGGTTCACCGCCGAAAGAACCACTGGCTCGCCTCCAGCGGCAACGTCGCGCGCCACTGTTCCGCCGATGTTTCCGATCCCAATCACTGCCGTGGTCATGTCACTCCTCCTTGTGCAGCCGTTCGGTAAGTACGATCTGGACGACTTCTTGCACGGTTTCCGCGCGGGCCCAGTCGCGCTGGAGCTCAACCGCAAGCGCGACCCAGCTGATCGGCTTCCCACCCGCTTGAACCACACGCTCGAGGCCCGCGCGATGGGCTTCG
>DASWGF010000014.1:0-2370 GCA_036393875.1 Candidatus Dormiibacterota bacterium | reverse complement strand
GGGAGGTCCGGGTACATGTAGTTCTTGCGGTCGAACTTGGTGTGGCGCGGGATTTCGCAGTTGAGGGCCAGGGCGGTCTTCAGGCACGCTTCGACCGCGGCCTTGTTGATGACCGGCAGCACGCCCGGCAGGCCCATGCAGACCTCGCATACGTTGGAGTTGGGCGGGTCGCCGAGCTGCCCGATCGCGCACCCGCAGAACATCTTCGTGCGCGTTCGCGGCTGCACGTGTACTTCCATCCCGATCACAACTTCCCAGTTGGAATCAGGCAACCGAGGCGACCTCCGCCTTGACGCCGCTCGCCACCTCATACGCGCGCGCGATGCGCAGGGCGACGTCCTCTCGCCACTGCGGCGCCAGCACTTGCAACCCCACCGGCAGCCCCTGAGACATGCCGCACGGCACGCTGATCCCCGGCAACCCCGCGAGGTTGCCGCCTAGCGTGAGCACGTCGCACAGGTACATCGACAGCGGGTCCTCCGTGCGCGAGCCGATGGGGAAGGCGACCACCGGCGACGTGGCGCTGACGATGGCGTCGCACTTGGCGAAGGCGTCATCGAAGTCGCGCTTGATGAGGGTCCTCACCTTCTGCGCCTTCAGGTAGTACGCGTCGTAGTAGCCGGTGGAGAGCGCGTAGGTGCCGAGCATGATCCGGCGCCGCACCTCGGTTCCGAAACCCTGGCGCCGCGTCCGCATGTACATGTCGGTGATGTTGTCGACGTCCTGCACCGAAAGCCCGTACTTCACGCCATCGAACCGCGCCAGGTTGGACGAGCACTCGGCGGGAGCGATGATGTAGTAGGCGGCGAGCCCGTAGTCCGTGTGAGGCAGCGTCACATCGACGATCTCGGCGCCCGCCTCCTCGAGGGCTTTGATCGCCGCGCGCACCGTCGCGTTCACGCCCGGCTCCATGCCCTCGACGTCAAAGTACTCACGAGGCAGACCGAGTCGCATGCCCTTGACGCCCTTGTCGAAATCTCGACGCACGTCGTTGGGTCGGTCGGAGCTGGTGGCGTCGAGCGGGTCGTGGCCGGCCATGGCTTCGAGCACCAACGCCGCGTCCTCGACCGAGCGCGCGAACGGCCCGATCTGATCGAGGCTGGAAGCGAACGCAATGAGCCCGTATCGGCTGACGCGTCCGTATGTCGGCTTCATGCCGACGACACCGCACACCGCGGCCGGCTGGCGGATCGAGCCGCCGGTGTCGGTGCCGAGCGCGATCATCGCCTCGCCCGCGGCCACCGCCGCGGCGCTGCCGCCCGAGCTCCCGCCCGGGACGCGGTCGAGGTCCCATGGATTGTGCGTCGGAAAGTAGCCGGAGTTCTCGGTTGAGCTGCCCATGGCGAACTCGTCGCAGTTGGTCACGCCGAGCATCACCGCGCCCTCGTCGAACAACCGCCCCACCGCCGTCCCCGTGTACGGGGGTTTGAAGCCGCGCAGGATCTGCGACCCCGCCGTCGTTTCCACGCCCTTCACGCACAGCACGTCTTTGATCGCGATCGGGATGCCGGTCAGCACGCCGCCTTGCTCGCGCTTCAGTTTTCGATCGGCTTCTTCCGCCTGCTGCTCGTACAGCTCGGGCGTGAAGCGAAGGAACGCTTTGACCTGAGGATCGACGCGCGCGATGTGCTCGACGTGCGCGGTCACGAGCTCGGTCGCGGAAATCGAGTGCAGCCGCAGCAGCCGCGTCGCCTCGGCGATGGTCAGCTCGGTGAGCTCGCTCATGCCTCTTCTTGAATCGAAGGCACGCGGAAGAACCCGTTGACCGCGGCGGGCGCGTTGGCGAGCGCCTCCTCCTGCGTGAGACCCGGGCGCGGCACGTCTTCGCGCAGAGGATTGCTGACCTCGACGACCTGCGCCGTGGGCGGGATGTCGTCGGTGGGGACTTCTTGCAGCCGGTCGATGTGCTCGAGGATGCCGCTGAGCTGCTCGGCGTAGAACTCTTCGTCGCCGGGCTCGAGGGCGATGCGCGCGAGCTGCGCGACGTGGCGGACCTGCTCGCGTGATAGAGGCATGGCGATTAGCTTAAGGGGGCTCGATTCGCCCCACCCGGCGCGCTACGCGCGCCGACCTCCCCACTTCGTGGGGAGGCGAGTCCATTTCCCACACCTAGTGAGGCGCCCTCGTGACTATAATTATGGTCATGGCTGAAACTCTGCCGCTTGCAGACGTCAAGGCCCGCTTCTCAGAGTTGGCGGACCGCGTCGAGAAACAGCACGAGCGAATAGTGGTTACTCGCAACGGACGCCCGGCGGTAGTCCTGGTGAGCCCCGACGATCTCGAGTCTCTCGAGGAGACATTGTCGATCCTCTCAAATCCCGAACTCTCGAAAAAGATTCGCGCTGGCATGCGTGAGATCGCAGCGGGCCG
>DASWGF010000013.1:0-9663 GCA_036393875.1 Candidatus Dormiibacterota bacterium | reverse complement strand
AGCATGTCGGCGAGCTTGTGCGAGACGGCCTGATAGATGCCGATCGGCTTGCCAAACTGGTGCCGGGTCTTGGCGTAGTCGGTAGAGGTCTCGAGCACTTTCTGGGCGCCCCCGACCATCTCGGCGCAGAGCGCTGCGGTCGCCCACTCCAGCGAGCGCTTCAGCGCGGGCCAAGCTTTGTGCGGGGCGCCCATCAGCGAGTCGGCGGGGAGCTCCACTCCGTCAAACCGAACCTCACACCAACGCCTCGTCATGTCGAGCGTCTCCAGCTGGTGCACGGACATGCCCTTGGGCGTGCCCTCGACGAGGAAGAGTGAGATGCCGTCCTCGCCCTCGCCTCGCGTGCGGGCGGCCACCACCATGTAATCGGCGTTGTTGGCGTCGGGCACGAAAAGCTTGACGCCGTCGAGGCGCCACCCGCCGCCGCCCGGCGTGGCCGTGAGCGCGATGCCACTGGCGTCCCATCGCGCCGATGGTTCGGTGAAGGCCAGCGTCGCGCGCGCCGAACCGGAGGCGATCGCCCCGAGCGCCGCTTTTTTCTGAGCCTCTGTACCGGCCTCGATGAGGGCGGGCACTGCCAGTCCCATGGTCGCGAAGAATGGTCCCGGCATCAGCACGCGGCCGGCCTCCTCCAGGACGACGATCAGGTCGAGGAAAGTGCCGACTCCGCCATATTGCTCAGGGATGCCGAGCGTGGTCCAACCGAGCGCGGCAATCTTGGACCACAACGCCGGATCGTATGCGTCCGCTCCTTCCATGAGCTTGCGCACGACCTTCGGAGGACACTCCTTGGCGAGGAAATCGCGCGCGGAGCGTCGGAGCATCTCCTGCTCTTCGGAAAAAGCGAAATCCATGGCGTCCTGGAAGTGTAAGACCGGCCGTCAGGCGGGTGGAGGCGGTTCCTCGGCCTCGGCCGGTGCCGGCAGCTCTTTGGGTTCTTCGGGTGCAGGGAGCTCCTTGGGCTCGTCCGCAAGTGGCCTGGCTTTGGCTCGGGGCCGGGTGCGGGACCTCGGCGCGCGGGGTGGAGCCGGGGCCGGGGCCGGCGTAGGCTCGACCGGAGCTGCCTGGACCGGAGCTGCCTGGAGGGGGACTGGCTCGACCGGAGCCGGCGCAGCCACTGCCGGCGCGGCCACTGCCGGCGCGGCAACTACCGGCGTTGCCGGCGCGGGCGCCACCTGTGCCGGTGGTGCCGGCTGGGCCGGAGGCTTGGCCGGCCACAGGCTCCTCTGCCGAGGTCGGACCCCGAGGCGTCGGTACAGCATCAGCAGGCCGTAAAACCCGACGAAGATCGCGAGGATGCCACAGAAGCTGGCCAGGGCGAGGCCGCTGTTCTCGGCGCTGGTCAGCGGCTGCTCGTAGCCAAGCGGACACCTGGCCGGCGCGGGAGGACAGGTGCCGACGACGGCGAGTCGAAGGGGCACGGCCACCATCGCGAGGATGCCGTACACGATCGCCAGGCCGGCAAAGAAGTAGAGGGCGGCGGCCAGCGAGCGGCCCTGGTGGTACATCACGGCGTTGATGCCGAGCACCACGGCGGCGATACCGAATGGGACGATCACCCACTGGAGTCGGCTGTGGGCGCCGATGCTGAAGGAGAGCGGGGCCACCGCGCCAATCGCGGCGAGGGCAGCTGCGACCCAGAACGCCCACATCGCACGCTGAACCTTGATGACGTCCTGTTCCACGTGCGGAATCTATCCCTTATCGCCGGGAAGCTGCTCGTGCGTAAGCGCTCCCTGCGAGTCGCCGGCACCACCGAGCAGTGCGGCCGTGAGCTGGTCCAGACGCTCGGCGTGATATGGGTCTGGCTGCCCGAACAGGCTCTGGTCAGTCGACAGGCGGATCCGCAACAGCACGAGCAGGGCCATGACTCCGTCCCGCCACGTCAGCTTCTTGCCCTGCGCGCGTGTGCGGGCCGCGTAGTCGATGGGCACCTCGTAGATCCGGTACCCCAGTCGCAGGACCCGCCCGGTGATCTCAGGCTCGACGTCGAAGCGATCACCCCGCAAACCAAGGCGTCGCAGGAGCGAAGTCCGCATCACCTTGTAGCCAGTCTCCATGTCCTGGATATAGCAGTTGAACAGGATGTTGGTGGCGGTGGTGACCATGCGGTTACCGATCACGAACCAGTACGAGTAGGCGCTGTGGCCGGCGAAACCTCGAATGCCGTAAACGACGTCAGCGCGCCCCCGGAGGATGGGCGAGATCAACTTGCCGTAGTCGGCAGGGTCGTACTCGAGGTCGGCGTCCTGGATGATCACGAGCGGTGCCGTGATGGCCGCCAGGCCCGTGCGAATGGCGGCGCCCTTGCCCTGGTTGGTCGCGTGGCTCTTCACCGTGACGCGTGAATCTCCGGCGCATCGCCGCGCAGCCGCCAGTGTCCCGTCGGTCGAGCAGTCGTCGACGATCACCACCTGCTGAACGCTCGACTCCTGCAGAACCCTGCGCACGACGAGCTCCAAGGACCGCTCTTCGTTGAAGGCGGGGATGATGACGCCAAGGACAGGCTCGGGGCCGGCCACGGTCGGTCAGTTTAGACGGCTGTCTCCAGGTTCTTGTCCGCCTCGGCATGTGAGCGTCCGGCCGCTACATGGGCCGTCTGGCGCAGGGGCACCTCGCGGATGAAGAGGGTGGCGATGAACGCGAGCACGATCATCGCCAACCCGGCTACGAACACCGGGTGCAGCGCGTCTGAAAGCCCATGGCGGATTCCGGCCGCGATCGCGGCCGGCAGATGAGCGAGCTGGGTCGGATCGAACACGGAACCGGTGCTCGCCCCACTGCCGGAGGCCTGGAACTTCTGGAGCACGCTGGCGGGCAGGTATTTGGCCATGCCCGTCGCCAGGCCCTGGGTGAGGATCGTGCCCATGATCGCGAGCCCCAGCGCGGATCCCATCGAGCGCGACAGCTGGGTGGCCGAAGTCGCCACCGCCAGGTCGGCGCGGCTGACTGAGTTCTGCACGACCAGCGTGTAGGTCTGCATCGTGCAGCCGAGCCCGAGCCCGATCAGGATCATGGCTTCGACCAGCGTCTGGTTGGTCGTGTTGATGTCGAACGTCGTGATCATCAGGTAGCCCGCGGCCATCAAGGCGAGGCCGCCGAGCAAGATGATCTTGTACCGACCCGTACGCGAGATGAGCTGGCCACTGCCGATGCTGCTCACCACCATGGCCAGGAGCATCGGAACCAGGATCTCGCCCGAGTTGGTGGCGCTGTTGCCGATCACGCCTTGCACGAATACAGGCAGGAAGAAGATGGCGCCGAACATCGTCATCGCCACACCGATCCCGGCGATGTTCGAGAAAGTGAAGATGCTGCTCTTGAACAGATAAAGAGGAAGGACGGGCTCCGGCGCCCGTCGCTCGAACCAGACGAACGCCGTCAGCAGCACGACCGAGGCCGAGTACAGGCCGATGATCTCCCAGGAATTCCAAGCGTACTGGGTGCCTCCCCAAACGGTCGCCAGCAGCAGGCTCGTGATTCCCAGCGACAGGGTCACGCTGCCGCCGATGTCGATGGAGTGCTTGCGCCGTTCGTTGGGGACATGCATGTAGATCGCCACCACGATGAGCGTCAGCACTGCGAACGGCAGGTTGACGAAGAAGAGCCAGCGCCATGAGTAGTGGTCGGTGATGAACCCGCCCGCGGCAGGACCGACAATGGAAGCGAGCCCGAACGAGGCGCCGATCATGCCCTGGTATTTGCCGCGCTCTCGCGGCGAGATGATGTCGCCGATGATCGCCTGCGACAGCGGCATGATGAAGCCCATGCCCGCGCCCTGGACGAAGCGCGCAAAGACGAGAAACCAGAAGTTCGGCGCGAGGCCCGACAGGGCGGAGCCGATCGCGAAGACGACGATCCCGGTCATGTACAGAGGCTTGCGCCCGTAGATGTCGGATAGCTTGCCCGCGATCGGGACGACGATCGTCGAAGCGAGCATGGCCGAGATCGGAATCCAGCTGTAGTCGGCGATGCCGCCCAGCTCGGCGACGATCGTGGGCAGGGCTGGAGCGACGAGGGTCAGGTTGAGCGACGCGATGAGCGACCCCAGCATCAGGCCGGCAAAGACGGCGAGGACGGCCCGATCGACGCCCTTCTTCTCAGGCGCGGCGGTGGCTTCGCGAGCGGCGACGGCTGTCATACGGCGCGGCTCTCCACCGGCTGCTGGCGATGAGACGCCACCTGGGCGAGGGCTCGCCAGCCGCGGGTCAGCGCAGCCAGATCCTCTGGTGACAGCTGAGCCATCCACCGGCGGAGATGCATGTGGCTGCCTTCTCTCAGGTCGGTCACCAGCTGGATCCCAGCTCGTGTCAGGCTGAGCAGCACACGCCGTCGGTCGGCGGTGTCCTCGTTGCGTTCGACGTATCCAGCCCGGACGAGGCGGTCCGCGAGGACGCTCGCCGCCGGCATGGCGATGCCGAACAGCTCGGCCAGCCGCCCGACCGTCGCCACCTCCTCATCGCGAAGGAGGTAGATCGCTCGCAGCTGCTGCATCGAGATGTCGAGGTGGCGCCAGCGGCTGGCGGTCGAGGTCAGCAGCGCTCGGTGGACCTTCTTGTAGGCGATGAGCGCCTCATCGACAGAGCCTTCGGTCATAGTTGCACTTTATCAAACTATTCGGTAAGACGAAACATTCTGCGGTGGCGGAAAGACGCTACCGGCTGCGCGGAAGGCCCAGCACCCGCTCGGCGAGGATGTTCCGCAGCACCTCCGACGTGCCGGCCTCGATCGTGTTCGCGCGGGAGCGCAGGAACTGGTACTTCCAGCCATCGCCGTTGCCAACCTGTCCCGCCGGGCCCGCGACGTCGACCGCGGTTTCCGCCATCTGCTGGTTGAGCTCCGACCACATGAGCTTCAGGATCGTGCCCTCGGGACCGGGGATCCCGTTCCGCTTCATGGCGGTGACGGCCCGGTAGCCGTTCAGCTGCAGCGCGCGCGCCTCGATGGTGTATTTGGCGATCTTCTGGCGCACCAGCGGATCCGAACCGCGCCCCAGCTTGCGCGCGTGGTCGGCAAGCTCCGCGGCCGTGATCTGCGCTCGCGTCGCCAGTGCCATCCCCAGCGTGCCCCGCTCGTGTAGAAGGGTGGTCATGGCCACGGCCCAGCCATTGCCGGCCTCGCCCAGGATCTGCGACTTCGGCACCTTCACGTCTTTGAAGAAGATCTCGTTGAACTCGGCGTCACCTGTGATCTGGACGAGCGGCCGCACCTCGATCCCGGGGCTCTCCATGTCGACGAGCAGGTAGGTCAATCCGTCACGCGGGTTGGCCTCCGTGCGTTCGCGCGTAAGCAACATGCACCACCTGGCGACGTGCGCCAAGGTCGTCCAAACCTTCTGTCCGTTGACGATGTAGTGGTCGCCCTTGTCCTCAGCGCGCGTCTGCAAGCCCGACAGATCGCTGCCGGCGTTGGGTTCGCTGAAACCCTGGCACCAGATCTCCTCCGCGGAGAGCAGGGGCGGCAGGTACCGCTTCTTCTGCTCTTCGGTCCCGTGGGCGATGACGACCGGCCCGCCCATGCCCAGCCCGATCACGTTGATAGGTTCGGGCGCCTGGGCCAGGATCATCTCGTCGTTGAAGATGAGCTGCTCCATGAAGCCCTCGCCGCGGCCTCCGAACTCCTTGGGCCAGGTGATGCCGACATAGCCCGCGTCGTACATCCTCTTCTGCCACTGCCTCCGGCTCTCGACGAAGCCCTTCTGGCCTTCCTCTCTGGAGTTGTCATCCCGCGGCTTGTTGGCCTTGAGCCAGGCGCGGACCTCGTCGCGAAACTTCTTCTCAGGCTCGCTCAGCTCGAAGTCCACGCCACTAATCTAAGAGGAAACCTGCGATGGGTGTGCAATTAGACCGTTTTACCGTCGCGCTCTTGATCCTTCGTCCCGACGCGCCGAAACTCGACAAGGAAGCCGCCGCTCGCCTTCAGGATGCTCACATGGCTCACCTCGCCGATCTCCACGACGCCGGCTACCTCCTCGCGGCCGGGCCGCTGATCGATGAGAAATTTCGCGGGCTGAGCATCTTGAACGTCGAACCGGAGCGGGCCCGCGCCCTCAAGGAACAGGATCCGGCAGTCATCGCGGGAAGGTTCTCGGTGAAGGTGATTCCCTGGATGGTGCCTCGAGGCGCGATGACCTTTTCGCGTGTTCACTTCCCACGGTCCGTCAGCGAGGTCGACGAAGAGTAGGTCAGGCGACGGCGGGGATCACGTCCGACGCTAATAGCTTCAATGCGTCCTGATCGTCGAGAAGAAAGTGCTGGAGCATGAAAAGGTCGGCGCCAAGAGCTGCATAGCCACGGATCTGCTCGACGATCTCCTCAGGTGTGCCGACCAGGCCCCTCTTGCGAATCGCCGCCATCGCCTCGTCGATGTCGAGTGCACGCAGGCTCGGAAGGAAGTCGCGCATGTTCGCGGCCCGCTCGCGCAGGTCGGCGCGGTCGCGGCCGATGATGTACGTGCTCATCACCGAATGGCGGATGGTGGAAGGGTCGCGCCCGATGGCGCGGCAGCATTCTTCGAGGACCCCTCGCTTCTGCTGATACTCCGCCGCATCTATGTGGGATAGGTTCCACTCGGCCGCCTCGCGGGCGATCATCGGCAGCGCCCGTTTCTCTCCCCGCCCGCCCATCAGCAATGGCATTGGGTTTTGAGCCGGCTTCGGATTGGAGATCTTCCACGCGTCGCGCATGCGGGCGATGCCTTGCTCGAGCAGGTCCATGCGCTCCTTCACCGTGTAGAAGGGAACTCCGAACATCTCGTGCTCGCGCTGGTTCCAACCCGCGCCGACTCCGAGTACCAGCCTGCCGCCGCTGAGCACATCGACAGCGGCTGCCTTGCGCGCCAGGACCGCGGGGTGATGGAACGTCATCGGACTGACCATCGGTCCGAAGGTGATCTTCTCGGTCCATACGGCGGCCAGGGCGAGAGAAGTCCAGCAGTCTATGCAGTCGCGCTGGTCGTCGCCCATCAGAGAGATCAGGTGCTCGCTCCGTCGGAGGGATTCGAAGCCGAGCGCTTCGACGTCGTGGCAAAGCAGCTTCCAGCGCTCCCAGTTGAGGCCTTCCTGCCCCTCGATCATGATCCCGAGCTTCGCCACGATCGACTGATCGTAAGCTGCGCCCGGTGCAGGCGTTGTGGACGTGCCCGAAGTGCGGGCGCGCCTTCGCGAAAGGCCTACTCAGTCCGGCGAGCAGAAGCACCTCAAGACTCGGGATCGGTAAGGCTGACCATCTCCGACTCGATGCGCGCCTTGGTCGCCCCCAAATCCATGAGCACATGCGCCGCGATCCCCTGGCCTTCAGTCGCCAGCGCATCGAGCATGTGGCCGGTGCTCACCTTGGGATCGCCTGCCGCATCGCACAGCTTGAAAGCGAGCTCGATGACGAGCTTCACGCGAGACGTGGGAATGATGCGCGTCGGCACCGTGGGTTTCTTCTTGCCGAGCTGCCTGTCGATCGCAGACCGCACCGCCGCCTCCTCGACGCCCAGTCGGCCCAGGATCTTCGCTGAGTCGAAATTGGCCTCTCCGAACGCCGCGAGCAGCATGTGCTCGGTCCCGATCCAAGAAAGACCGGCTTTCAGGGCTTCGGCCTGAGCCATCGACAGGAGCCTCTGCCCGCTGGCCGTAAAGCGCTGGAACGGATATATCCCCGCCGGCTGGCGCTTGGCGACCGCCTGTTCGACTGCCCGCCGGATGGTCGACCACCTGGGTGCGGCGGCCAGGGTTGGGACGGTCAGACGAGGGAGCTCGGCCGGGAACTCAACCTGGCCGCGCGGTTCGCCCGGGGTGTGGCGCTGCATCCATTCCAGGCAGGCGGCGATGACGATCGAGTTCACCGGCATGCCAGTACGCGCCGACGCCTGGTCGAGCCGGGCGAACATCTCGTCCGTGAAGCGCACGGTGGTCGCCTTGGGCATGAGTGCAATTTGATGTCATTTTGCAATCATTGTCAAGCCTTCGAGCGGCTTGAAGTTCAAGATCCGGTCCATCGGGATGCCCGCCCGGCGGGCCATCCACGCCGCCATCGGTACATATGCGAACTCGGCCGGGGCGTGGGCGTCCGCATCCAGGGAAAAGTTGCAGCCGCACTCGAGCGCCAGCCGCGCGTGCTCCGGGGAAAGGTCCATGCGCGCCGGGTCGCAGTCGATCTCGAGCGCGACGCCGTGGCGCGCGGCTTCGCGAAAGACCAGCTCGAAGTCGTAGCTCGCGCCCTCCCGCGAGCCAGGCCGGCGGCCGGTGGGGTGGCCGACGATGTCGACGTTCGGGTTCGACACCGCGCTCAGCATGCGCTCGGTCATCGAGGCGGCCTCCTGCCGCAGCTTCACATGGGGCGACGCGACCACGACGTCGAGGAGCTCGAGCACGGCGTCGGGAAGATCGAGTGAACCGTCCTCGAGGATGTCGACCTCGATCCCCTGTAGGAGCGCCAGCCCTTCGACCTCCTTCTCGACCTGCTCTCGCTCGCGCGATTGGGCCAGCAAACGCTCGGCGTCCAGCCCGTTGACGACCTTGATGCGAGGCGAATGGTCCGTGACGCCGAGGTACTTGTACCCGAGCGCCTTCGCGGCCCGCGCCATCTCGAGCATGGTCGCCCGGCCGTCGCTCCAATCGGTGTGCGAATGGAGGTCACCCTGGTACGCGGCGAGGTCCACGACCGACTCGTCATCGCGCGAGGGTTGGCCCGTCTCCGCGCGAAGCCTTTCGAGATAGGAGCTGCGCCCGTCCTCGACGAGCCCCGCTAGCACCTTGGCGATGCCGGCGCCTACGCCTTCGATGGCCGTGAGCTTGTTTTCCTTGTGCAATGCATCGAGGTCGGGTCGTTCGAGCGCGAGCGCCCACGCCGCCGCCGAGAAGGCTCTTGCGCGATACACCTCCTTCGGGTCCTGCCGCAAGAGGTAGCCGATCTCCGAGAGGACCTGCGCCACGGCGATCGCATCCATTCATCAATTGTGTGAGCATTCGCTCATGGCCAAGCCGAAGCTCACCCGCGGGGACGAGATCCCCGAGCTGATCGAGTCCCTGCTCGGCGAGCTGGGCGAGGACCCGACCAGGCAGGGCCTGAAGGGAACGCCGACCCGCGTCTCTCGGGCGCTTCGGGAGCTGACCGACGGGTACGGAGTCGACGCCGCCGACATCATCGCCGGTGCGGTATTCGACCAGGACTACGACGAGATGGTGCTCGTCAAGGACATCGCTTTCTATAGCCTCTGTGAGCACCACATGCTGCCGTTCTTCGGTAGCTGCCACGTCGGATACCTGCCGAAAGGAAAGGTGGTCGGGCTCAGCAAGATCCCGCGCGTCGTCGGCGCCTTCGCCCACCGCCTGCAGCTGCAGGAGCGCATGACCAATGAGATCGCGCAGGCGCTCAGCGAGGCGCTCGCACCCAAGGGAGTCGGCGTTGTGATCGAGGCACGGCACCTGTGCCTGGAGATGCGCGGCGTACAGAAGCCCGGGGGCCAGATGATCACGTCCTGCATGCTCGGCACCTTCCGCAAGGACGCGCGCACGCGCGCCGAATTCCTGGAGCTGGTCCGCCGCCCCTAGGTTTTAGGCGGCGGGCGACGGGCAGCCCGGCGATGGCGACACAACCTGGACGGGTGTTGCCAGTCCGGGGTGGGAGACTGGTCGGCCGCAGGCCATCGTGGCGACGATTGCAGCCAGGCCAA
>DASWGF010000012.1:0-19927 GCA_036393875.1 Candidatus Dormiibacterota bacterium | reverse complement strand
TAGACCTGGTGCTCGCCGGTGGCTTCGATCGAGACGATCTCGTCCCAGTAGATCTGGTCGCTGGCGAGTTGTGAAAGCCGGCGGTCTCTGAGCACGTCGGCGTAAGCGGCCAGCCTGCCTTGCGTGATGCCGCGCGTTCGGTGTGGATTGAATCCTCGAAGGCCGGCGCCTTTTTCACCGGCGAGGATGGACAGCTTCGTTACGGTCAATCCTCTGTCGAGCGCCGACAACCGAATATCGCTCCAGATCGGCTTTGGAAGCATGCCGACGTTGCTCTTCCGCGGCTCGATGAACCGCTTGAAGCGGACTGCCTTCTCGCCGATCCACCCTATCTGCTGCTGGTACCACTCGACTGACTCCGGCTCGGTGATCTCCACGCGCCAGCATCGGTCTTTCTTCTTCCAGAGCTTGGCCACGATCCCAAAGCGGACAAGCGCGTGATGGAGATCCTCGGCCAAACCCTGTGAAGCGACTGCAAACTCGATCCGCGGATAGCCCCCCATTGAGTAGATGGTTCCGTCGCAGCTCATGAGTGTCTTGATGAATTCGGCGAGCCGAAGGCGATCCCACGTCCAGGCGCATTTTGGAAACCGTTTGTGCTCCGCTAGCTTGCCTATGAGGCCGAGGCCCTTGAGAAGCTCTTTCACTGGATTTCCCTCCAGCGGGACGCCTTCACCACGGTTCGGCGATGGGAAATAGCTGATGCCATGACGACGGATGTGCAGCGATGGATATAGGCTTGTCACCTGAGTCGTGAAGTCGTCAACGATCACAGGATCGGTGTTGGTGAAGCCTGGGCTGGAGCTGGTGAGCGACCCTTCGGCAATGAAATAGGCAACAAGGCGAACCTGTCCTAGCGGCCAGGAGTCGTCCGTGCCGAAGCATTCCATGCGTCGGGGCACCGCGATCTTGTCCCCGACAACAATGTCGTGGAGCGGTTGCCAGCCGCGAACTGTCAAGAACGGATGGTGGCCGGTCACCTCGACTGATCGCCCAGTTCGGGTAATAACCTGGAAGCACGGTTTTACGCCGCTGTCCACCCAAGCTGAGATGTCCGTCGGCTTGATGCACCCATCCCAGGTGAAGCCATGTACCGCGGGCAGCTCGCGCTTCACGGCTTCTGCGATCGTTATCCGCTCACCCGTTGCCGGGTCGTCGATCAGGCTATGGCTCACCAGGCACTTCCCCATGCTAGGCCTGCCCGCCACGATGATCAGGTCCGAGTCCTTGAACCCGCCCGTCATGCGGTCGAGGTCGTGAAACCCTGACGGCACCCCGACCACACCCTGCCCGCTCTCCATCTGCAGCGAGATGCGCTCCATCGCCGGCCCGAGCAGGTCGTAGAGCTTCGACAGCTCGCGCTGGTCGCGGTCGTCCGCGACCCCGAAGACCAGCGACTGCGCCTGGTTGATCGCCTCCTCGGCCTCCACCCCATCGTCGTAGCCGAACCCGGCGATGTTCGCGCCGGCGGAGATCAAGCGCCTCTTGTACGCCTTCTCCTTGATGATCCGGCCGTAGTACTCGATGTTGGCCGACGTCGGGACCGCGCTCTGCATCGAGGCCAGCTGCGTGCGCCCCCCGATGCGATCCAGCATGCCCATGGTTTGCAGCTGAGCCGCCAGGGTGACGTTGTCGATGGGCTCTCCCGCGGCGAAGAGATCCAGAGCCGCGCGGTAAACCTGGCCGTTGTTCTCGCGGTAAAAGTCCTCCGGGTGGAGGAACTGCAGCACTTTGGCGATCGAGAGTGGATCGAGGAGTATGGAGCCGAGCACCGACGTCTCGGCATCGAGGTCGTGGGGTGGCACCCTCCCGGGTGTGAGCGCGATCGTCGCCATGACCGACGCTCTACCGGTCCTGAGTCACGATCACATTGACGTGGGCGGCCACGTCGCGGTGCAGCTTCAACGACACTTCATGCTCGCCCAGCGTCTTGATGGGCTCCTTCATGTCGATCTTGTGCCGGTCGATCTCGACGCGATGCTGAGCCTTGAGGGCGCTGGCGATGTCCTGGTTCGTGATCGAGCCGAAAGCCTTGTCCTCGGCGCCGACCTTGAGGCGCACGACGACGGTCTTGTTGTCGATCTCGTCGGCCAGCGCCTGGGCAGCGACGCGGTCCTTCGTCTCGCGCTTGACGGCCGCGTCTTGCAGCCGTTTTGCCTCCGCCTCGACGCCCTGGTGGGCCCGAACCGCCAGCTTGCGCGGCAGCAGGAAGTTGCGGCCGTATCCGTCCGTGACATCCTTCACGTCGCCGGCCTTGCCGACATTCGCGACATCCTTGGTCAACATCACCCGCACTTGTCTCTAGCCCTCCGATACCGGTTGATACGGATCCCTGCTCGCGATGCGCGCCATGCGCGTCCGGATTCGGTTGGCGAGCCGACCAGTGCCCTCGCGTGCGGCCGCGACCGTGTCGCGAAAATCGTGATCGAAGACGCTCTCGCCGGCTTCCAGCGCCAGCTCGTGCTCGCGTCGCACGTCCGCTGGGCAGGCCTCGACAAACGTCTTGACCGCGAGTATCCCCAGCGCCAGCATGTCCAGCTCGCCAAGCACCGGCACCCAGGCCGGGAAGTCGATCGGGCTGATGATCAGAGCCAGGGCGCCCAGCACCGCTGCCTTGGGAACGGCGGGCACGCGCGGATCACGCAGCAGGCAGTACGCGAGCTTGCCGTGCCGCGGCACCTCCACGAGAAGATCTTTTGCGCGCGCGAGGACAGGATGCATGGGGGCCGGCAAAGCCTACCGCTTTTCGGCGGCCAAAATCAGCCTACTTAACTTAGCCTTTCGCCCATGGCCACGGCCTTCGCCACCGAACGAGCGCCCGCTCATTACGGGAACCTGCAGCACACCGCGCTCAGCGCGTTCTGGTTCGGCAGCAACTTCCTTTGGATTCCGCTGACCACCGTTCTGATCCAGGCCCAGGTCGATGAGGTTGTCCCCAAAGACGTTCGGAACACCGCCATCGGCGTCGCACTCGGTCTGGGCGGCGTGTTGGCCATGACCGTCCCTCCACTCGTCGGCGCGTGGTCAGATCGCTTGAACACTCGGTTTGGGCGCCGGCGTCCGATCATGGTGGCCGGCACCCTGCTCACGATCCCGGGCCTGCTGATCCTGATGGCGGCGAACAACTACCCGGAGATCATCGTCGGATACGCCATCATCCAGTTCTTCTTCAACGCGGCGGGAGCCGCCTACGCGGGCATCATCCCCGACGTCGTGCCTGCCCAGCAAATCGGCAAGGCCAGCGGTTTCCTGGCCACGATGACCCAGCTGGGAATTGGGGGCGGCCTCGGGGTCACCGGGCTCCTCACCCACAACCGCCTGATCTACCTGGTCATGGGCGCCGTCGCCGCGCTGACCCTGATCCCCACCGTGTGGGCGGCGCGCACAGAGGGCCTCACTCCCATCGCCCCGCCTCCACGCCGAGCGTTCGGCGAGTCTGTGAGGGAATTCCTTCGGCCTCTCCACGAGGGCGACTTCGCCTGGGTGGTTTTCACGCGGCTGATGGTTTCGTCCGGAATCACCGTCGTCCTTTACTTCCTGGTCAACTTCTTCGGCGATGTCGTGCTGGGGCCGCACCAGGACGCCGCCAAGTTCACTACCAACTGGCTGCTGGTGGTCGTTCTGACAGCGCTACCGTTTGGGTTTTTCGGGGGTCAGATCTCGGACCGCATCCATCGCCGCAAGATCTTTGTCTACCTGGCGGGGGCGGCCCAGGCATTCGTAGCGATCGTCTTCATCGCGTTCTACCCAACTTCCACTTCATTTGTCTATGCACTGGGCGTCGCCTATGGAATTGGCTACGGACTCTATTTCGCCGTCGACTGGGCGCTGGCCTGCGACACGCTGCCCGATCCCAAGAAATCCGCCAAGGACATGGGACTCTTTCACATCGCCTTGACGCTGCCCCAGGCAATCCTCCCGCTGTTCGGCGGGGCGCTCATCGACTACCTCAACAAGCACATCGCGGCGAACTCTGGCTACCGGGTGGTCTTCTCGAGCGCGGTGCTCTTCTTGTTCTTAGGCACTGTGCTGGTGCGCCGCATCAAGTCCGTGCGTTGAACGCTCGCGGCGGACCGCGAGCAGGCTCGCGATCCAGACCGCGGCGATGCCCACGACGCCGAACTCCGCCATCAACCTCAACACGACCAGGTTGGAGTAGCCCGAGACCAGAAGCGTCTGGAACGTGTGGTGGCCGGGGCCGATGAGAGCCCAGCCCAGGGCCACCAGCCCAAGGACCGTCCAGTCGCCCTGCCTGACGGCCCAAGCGACGAGGACCAGCATCGGGAGCAGGAGCAGCACCAGGTGCGTGCCCCACGAGTAGCTGGCCACCATCGGGGTGACCGCCACGACGGCGGCCGCTTCGAGGGCC
Source organism: Candidatus Dormiibacterota bacterium (assembly GCA_036393875.1). Classification (GTDB taxonomy): domain Bacteria; phylum Chloroflexota; class Dormibacteria; order Dormibacterales; family Dormibacteraceae; genus UBA10449. The sequence goes on along the minus strand of DASWGF010000012.1, from coordinate 15,558 downwards.
CGGCCGGTGGCTGTTCGCGAGGGCGAGCGCATGACGGCGAATGTGACGACGAGAGCCGCCAGCGCAATCACCGTGGTGATGATCCGGGCCGCGAGCGGCGCGCCGCGCGCGTCGCCGAAGAATGTGTCGGGCGCGAGCAGGCGAGCGACGGAACCGCCGGGCGAGTGGTTCTCGAAGAAACCCGTGCCCGCCCCGATGGCGGGCACCACCTTGAACAGGTACTCGAACAAGTACTGAGGCGCCGCCACCAGCCACAGGCCAAGGCCGGCGACAAAAGCGGCTGCCAGCATCGACCAACGCCTCGCCCACAGCACCAACAGCCCGACGGGCGCCTGTATCAATTTCAACGCGACCGCGACCCCAAGGGCCGCACCGCCCCACCAGCGACCCGCGATCCAGGCCAGCAGCCACACGCCCGAGAGCGCCAGGAGGACGAGGTTGATCTGTCCCTCGACGATGTTCGCGATCGTGGGTTCGAAGGCGATCGCCACCAGCACCAGGAGCGCGCCCAGCTGCCAATCCTCAACCTTCATGGCCCGCAAAACGCAGAACAGAAACACGACGAGCGATGCGTTGAGCAGGATGACGGCCGCAGCCCCGAGCACCCGACTGTCAACCCCGACCACCGGTTGGAGAAGCCAGGCCAGCGGCAGCGGGGTGACGTATTGCGGGCCGGTGGGCTCGAGGCAGCCCATCGTCTGGCACAGGTCGTATGGATCGTGCCCGGCGGCCAGACGCCCAGCGGCTCGCATGTAGCTCTCCTGGAAGTCGCCAAGGTAGGCTCCGAAGGCGAGGGGTTGGACGAGGGCCTGCCAGACGTAGAGGAGCAGGATCGGGATTCCGCCCCAAAACAGAAGCAGGCCACGGAAACGCCGGTTGGCCAACGCCGGTAGCCACGAGACCGGCGGGTTCACCGAGCGGAGTTTATGGCCTTGGAGCACGCCGGGCGCCCCTTCCAAACGTAAACGAGGCGGCGCCAGCAGCGACACCGCCTCGGCCGAGGTTCCACCGGGTGACACGCCTTCCGGTTTCTGCGCCGCTTTACGGCCGTTGCCTACTTGTGGAGGCCAACCTTTGCGCGGACTGCGGTGGACCCGACGCCGAACGAATTGAGTTCACTTTGCGCGGTTCGCACGGGGGTGTCAAGGGGTTGGCGTGGCCTGGGAGGAGGCGCACAATGGAGCGTCGGACCGGGCTCTTGGGAGGAGGCGCGATTGGGCGAGCTCAGCTACGTTCACGGTGCCAGCAGCACTCCGCTTCTGGGCGAGACCGTCTTCCAGAACCTTCAGCACACCGCCGGCCGCTTTGGCGATCGGGAAGCCCTCGTGGTGGCGCATCAGGATCGCCGGTTCACGTACCGGGAATTGGTGGACGAGTGCGAGACGGTGGCGCGCGGGCTCATGGCGCGGGGGGTGCGTCGGGGCGATCGCGTCGGCATCTGGTCGCCGAATCGGTATGAATGGGTCATCGCGCAATACGCCACCGCGGCGATGGGCGCGATCCTGGTCAACATCAATCCTGCCTACCGAACCTCTGAGCTGGAATATGTGCTCAACCAGTCCGGGATCAGCTTCCTGATCCTCGCCGCCGGGTTTCGCCAGGCCGACTATCGCGCCATGCTCGCCGAGGTCAAGGGCCGGTGCGCTGAATTGCGCGAGGCGCTCGTTCTAGAGGACGGCTGGGAAGCTCTTCAGCGCGATGGAGCCAGGACAAGCCTTGCCACGCTGCGCGAGCTGGAGGCTTCCCTCCAGTTCGACGACCCGATAAACATCCAGTACACGTCGGGCACGACCGGCTTTCCCAAGGGCGCCACCCTCACCCACCACAACATCCTCAACAACGGTTTCTTCATCGGCGAGACCTTGCGTTACACGGAGCAAGACCGGGTCTGCATCCCAGTGCCCTTCTACCACTGCTTCGGCATGGTGCTCGGAAATCTCGCGTGCACGACGCATGGCGCGACGATGGTCATCCCAGCCGAGGCTTACGAGCCGGTGGCGGTCATGGAGACGGTGCAGAAGGAGCGCTGCACCTCGCTCTACGGCGTACCGACCATGTTCATCGGCGAACTCGAGCACCCGCGGTTCAGCGAAATGGACTTCAGCTCGCTGCGCACCGGCATCATGGCCGGGTCGCCCTGCCCGGTCGAGGTGATGAAGAAGGTGCAGACGGCGATGCACATCCCAGAGATGACGATCGCGTACGGAATGACGGAGACCTCGCCCGTCTCGACCCAGTGCGCCACGGATGATCCGCTCGAGAAGCGCGTCTCCACCGTGGGTCGCGTCCATCCGCACGTCGAGATCAAGATCGTCGACCCCGCCACCGGGGCGATCGTCCCGCGCGGAGCCTCCGGCGAGCTGTGCAGCCGGGGCTACATCGTCATGCTCGGCTACTGGAACAACGAGCAGGCGACCCGCCTGGCCATCGACGCGGCCCGCTGGATGCACACGGGCGACCTCGCCACCATGGACGAGCTCGGCTACATCAACATCGTCGGCCGGATCAAGGACATGATCATCCGGGGTGGCGAGAACATATACCCGCGCGAGGTCGAGGAGTTCCTGTACGGGCACCCGGCCGTGGCTGACGTCCAGGTGATCGGCATTCCCTCCGAGAAATATGGCGAAGAGGTTATGGCCTGGGTCAAGCTGCGCGAAGGCGGCTCGGCCACCGGCGAGGAGCTGGCCGCGTGGTGCAAGGGCAAGATCGCGTCCTACAAGATCCCTCGCCACTGGAAGTTCGTGGACGCGTTTCCGATGACGGTCACGGGCAAAGTCCAGAAGTTCAAGATGCGGGAGGTCGCCGTCGAGGAGTTGGGCCTCGAAAAAGCCGCTGGAGTCCGAACCGCCTAGCCCATCTAACGCGTGGTGAGTAGGCCCTACTGAAGGCTTTCGTAGGGGAATGCCGCCGCAAACGGCTCGTATAGCAGCAGCACCTGCTCGACTGCGAGCACGTCCCGCATGAAGATGCCGCCGGCGGCCACGCCGGCGTGCCCCACGATCCCCGATCCATCGTGCGGCGCGGCCATCTCGGCGCCGTCCTGGGCGGCGCGGAAAGCCATCGTGCGCCCCGACCTGTGAGCCGCTTCGATGACCGCCTTCCAGGCCGCCTGGTAATGGACGGCCGGATCCACTGCGGTTGGCGCTGCCGCCACGGGCGCGCCCGGTACGGACAGCACGGCCGGCTTCGGCGGCTCACTGAGCACCTTGGCCACTGCCGCCGCCTCGGCCTCGTTCGGGCCAGACAGGGTCGGCAGGCGCGCCAGAAAGGCGGCGATCTGCCGATCCACCGGAGCGGGAGGCTGGTAGCCGGGCCCGGGCAGCACGGTGGCAAACGGCCGGTAGAGCGTGGCGAACGCGGCCGGATCCAGCTGCTCGCGCACCAGGATGGCAAGCGCCACGATCTGGGCCGACTCCAGGGCCGCGGCGGAGACGTCCTCCGGCACGACCTTACTGATCGCAAGCTTGGTCTGCGCCACCCTGAATCCGCCTGTGAATGCATTCACCATGCTCTGGTCGGCGTTGGAAAGGAGGCCGTCAAGGACCTGTTCTACCTCTACGGTCGAGCGACGCTGGCGCGACAGCACACGCGCGTTTGCGATCCACTGCCACTGGGGCGTGCCAAAGTTCTTGATCGCTGCGGCGAGGAATTGCCCCGCCTCGGCGGCGCTCAGGGGAGCGCGACCTGCTCGGGGAGCAGGCCCTTGGCTCTCAGCTTGTCGATCGGGTGATACGCATCCACGATGCGCATCGTGCCTGAAGCGGAGCGTAAAACCATCGATTGCGTGTACGCGTAAACATCTTCGTAACGCACCCCCTTGAGCAGCTCGCCTGTTGTGATGCCGGTGGCCGCGAAGAAGATGTCATTGCCTGAGCAAAGGTCGTCGAGGTGGAGAACCTTGTTCGGCTTGTGCCCTTCCTTGGTGGCGAGCTCTCGCTCCGCGTCATCGCGGAAATAGAGCTTGGCCTGCATGTCGCCGCCGATCGTTTTGATGGCGCAGGCGGCCAGCACCCCCTCGGTGGAGCCGCCGGAGCCCATCATGCAATGGATCCCCGACCGCGTTTCGAGCGCGGCCTCGAGGGCTCCGGCGACGTCGCCGGCGGTGATCAGCTTGATGCGGGCGCCGACGTCACGGATCTGCGCCACGATCTGCTGATTTCGGTCGCGCTCCAGCACGACGACGGTGAGCTCCTGCACCGGCAGGCCCTCGGCCTTGGCGATCCGTCTCAGGTTCCACTCGACCGGCATCTCGAGGTCGATGACTCCCCTCGCCCGCCGGCCTACGACCAGCTTCTGCATGTAAGGGACGTGCGTCGTGAACATCGAGCCGCGCTCTGCAAGCGCCACCACGGAGATCGCGCCTGGCAGTCCTGAGGCGGTGAGGCTTGTGCCCTCGATCGGATCGACCGCGACGTCCACCTCTGGCTCGAGGCCGTTGCCGATCTGCTCGCCGAAATACAGCATGGGGGCCTCGTCCTTCTCGCCCTCGCCGATCACCACGGTGCCTTTCATGTCCACGACCGCCATGGCGTTCCGGATCGCTTCCACCGCGCGCTGATCGGCGGCGACCTTGTTGCCCCGACCCTGCAGCGGAGCGGCGGCCAGAGCGCCCGCCTCGGTGACCCGCAAGAGCTCGAGCGCCAGGTTCCGGTTGGTGCGCGGCTCGATCAACTGTTGAGGAAGTGCTTGAGCGGCATCGCGGGCGGTAGCTTAGCCGATGCCTCGGCGCCGGATCGGCAGCTTGTCCGCCTCGACCCAGAGATCCTTCTTGCGGGCGAGCCGGCGGTCGCCATCTCGATCGATGTACACGCAGGTGCGCTCGAGCACGGCTGTGATCCGCACGTTCGTGCCGTCCAGGATGGCGATGAAACCCTCGATCAGGACCTCATCCTCGTCGAGCTCGACCTCGCTGAGGCGGCGCGAACCCGACGGCCGAGGTTTCGTGGACGGCACGAGCGGCGTGCGCAGGGCGCCTGGCAATCCAGGCTTGATGCTGAGCCGGGACGATCCCGGGCCGGGCAGCGGAGGCCTCGGCTTGGGCGGCGATGGCGGCGTTCGAGCGGGCTTCTTTGCCGCACGCTTGGCCGATGCCGGAGCGGGCCGGCCCTTGGAGAGTCGGCCGGTCGCCCGCGCTTGGCCGGATGCCCGCCTAGAAGAACTCACCCCAGAACTTCCTGACCCGGCCCATCGGGTTCGGGACGGTCTTGAGAGTCACCATCGAAGCGGTCCGCGCCGAGGACTCCACGATCGCTGTGTCCTTGGCCTCGGGGACGCCTTCCGGATGGACCCTGATCACGCCCAGGTGAACGCCGCCTTCCAGCACCACGAGCGCCCCCACCCGTGCGTCACCCTCGAGCCGTCCCGTGTTCGTGATCTTGAGCCTGCTCGTGGCGACGATGTTCCCGCGCACCAAGCCGGCGACCGTCACCTTCGAGCTCTTGATATCCGCCTCGACGTGGGCCTCCGGGCCGATGAAGAGGTCGCCGTCGCAATCGACCTGGCCGCTGAACCTGCCCAGGATCTGGCCGCTGCTCTTGATCTGGAGGCGGCCCGCCAGGACGTCGTCACTCGCCAGCACGGTCGACTTCGGCTCGGTGCCTTTGGACGCTTCGCGGCCCCCATTGGTCGCGGTTGTCCCCAACGTCTCTGAACTCGTCTCAGTCGTCATTACGCCTCCATTGCCCCATCCTCCCCGCCGCTCCTGCTCCTTCCGCAGCATAACTGCTCCAGTTGGGTGGTGCGCTGTGCGCGCGATGGTGTGAGCTAACGCGGCGTTGAGCGCTGACTCAAAGCGCTGGGTGCGATTCGAGGTACGCGAGCACCGCGTCGCGGGATGGGTCGATGACCCCGTCCATCACCAGTTCGCTCAACCGCTGCTTGATGCGGCCGACCTCCGGTCCAGGAGGGATCTGGCGGATGCGCATGATGTCCTCGCCATCCACCGGAGCCGCCAAACGCGAGGGCTGTTCTTTCAGCACCAGGTCGAGCCGCGCCTGGAGCTCGTCGATCTTCTCGGGGTGTGGATAAGCAGATGCGGCGATGTCGGCACGGGCCAGCGCCATCAGCCTCGCGAGCTGGGAACCGGCGTCGCGGGCAAGGCGCCGTACAGCCCCATCGGTCCACTCCGACGCGTAAAACACCGGCCGGAGGTGCAGTCGCACGAGCATGGCCACAGCCTCGATCTCCCTTTGGGCAAACCGCAGCCGTTCGAGGGCGCGGGACGCCATCTCGGCGCCGACGACGTCGTGGCCGAGGAACGAACCGTCGGGCGCGGCTGTAACCGGCTTGCCGACGTCATGGAACAGAGCGCCCAGCCTGACGATGACCTCTGGGGGCGTGCCGGCCACGGTCAGCACCGTGTGACCGAACACGTCGTGCGTGTGGTAGCCGGTCTGCTGGACGCCCTTGCATGCCGCCACCTCGGGCAGGATCAATTCGAGCAATCCGCCCTGGTCGAGAAGCTCGAGCGCCCGGCCGGGCTGCTCGGAGACGAGCATCTTTCGGAGTTCATCGGACACGCGCTCGATCGAGACCACGGGAGAGGCAAGCCTGTCCTTCAGCCTGCTCATCGCGGGCAACAGCTCGGGGGCAAGCTCGAAGCGGAGCTGGACGGCGAATCGGATCGCCCGCAGCATGCGGAGCGGATCGTCGCTGAAGGTCTGCATCGGGTCGGCCGGCGTCCTCAGCACGCGCGCCTCCAGGTCGGCCTGGCCGCGACCGAGGGGATCGTGGACGTTGCCGTCGAAGTCCATCAGCAACGTGTTGACCGTGAAGTCGCGACGGCGAAGGTCCTCATCGAGCGTGGCCACGCGCACGCCGGGCTTCCGCGAATCCGCTGTGTATGACTCGGCACGAGCCGACACGAACTCGATCAGGTGCCCGGGCAGCGTGACCTGCGCGGTGCCGAACCGCTCGAATATCACCGGCTCGCTCGCACCCGCCAGCGGAGCGAATCGGCGGGCCAGCTCCAAGCCTTTCCCGTCCTCGACGACAACGTCGATATCAGGGTGCGGACGGCCCAGGAGAACGTCGCGCACATACCCGCCGACGATCCACGCGCGCGCGTTCAGCTCGGACGCGGCTTGCTTCAGGAGCCGGCGAACCTCCTCGTCGCTCTGCGGGCTTACTGGTTGATCCGCGCCCATTCCACGGCTCCCACCTGCCCGGCGCGATCGCCCAATCGGGCTCGTCGGAGGAGGGGCCGGCGGCCAGGCTTGATGAATGGAGAAGAGCGCAGGGTCTCGCGCATCGTCGGCGCCACGAGCTTCCACGACCGGGTCACGCCGCCGCCCATCACGAACATCTCCGGGTCGATGACGTTGGTGAGGCTGATCAACGCCAACCCCATGTACCGAGCCGATCGCTCGACCACCATCCGGGCGTGCCGGTCGCCGCGGGCCGCGGCCGCGAACAGCTCCGCCGCAGGATGGCCGGTTTCCTTGGCCAGGTTGGCGCCGCCGCAGAAAACCTCGAGGCAGCCGCGCTGGCCGCAGTTGTCGAGTGGACCGTTGGGGTCGACGATCATATGCCCGACCTCGCCCGCTGTGCCGTGGCCGCCGCGGTGCAACCGGCCGTCGATGATGAGGCCGCCTCCGATTCCGGTCGACCACGTGATGTAGACCATGTGGCGAGTCCCGCGGCCCGCGCCATGATGGAACTCACCCAGGCCCGCAATGTCGGCGTCGTTCGCCAGATGCACCTTGGCGCCGGTGGCGCGGCTGAGCATCGATACCAGGGGCACGTTTCGCCACGGAAGGTTGGGCGGATTGACGAGAATGCCGCGCTTCAAGTCGATGGGACCGGGAGCGCCGATGGCGATGCTCGTCACCTTCTGGTTGCCGCGCAGGCGGTCGATCTCAGCCGCCGCCCAATCGACCATGCCCCGCGGCGTCTTGAGCTGCGGCGTTTTGGTCTTGACGCTCGCGACCAGCTTCCCATCGGAGCGCGCCAGCGCCACGCGCACTTGCGTCCCCCCGAGATCTATCCCTGCGAGCATGGCTAGTGGACTGTAGCGGTTAGGAGGCGAGCAGTTGTTGGCCTCGGAGCGCGCCCAGAATCTCGATCGGGGCGCGGGCGCGGTTGAACGTGTAGAAGTGGAGACCCGGGACGCCAGTTTCGAGCAGCTGCACGCACTGCTTGATGCAGTGGTCCACCCCAAGCCTTCGGATGGCATCGTCGTCAGCCGCAGCATCGATCTCGGTCTGCAGCGCCGCGGGCACGGTCGCTCCCGACATCTGGGTGACGAACGCAAGCGATCGGCGGCTCGGGATCGGCATGAGACCCGGGACGATCGGCACCGTGATGCCCGCGGCCCGAGCGCGGGCCACAAGATCGAAGTAGAACCGGTTGTCGAAGAACATCTGCGTGATCAGGAAATCCGCGCCTGCTTCGACTTTCAAACGCAGGTAGCGGAACTCATGCTCGAGGTCAGGGCTCTCCGGATGCTTCTCGGCACTGCAGGCAGCCCCGATCCCGAGCCGGTAGCCCTTGTCGCGTACGAAAGCGACCAGGTCGCTCCCGTGCTTCAGCTCCGGGTCGGCGGGTTGAAAAGGCTCGCCTGGTCCAGGAGGGTCCCCGCGCAATGCCAGCACGTTGGCAACGCCTTCGCGTTCCATCCAGTTCAGAATTCGCCGCGTCTCATCACGCGGGTTCGCGCAGGTGAGATGGGCCATGGCCTCGATGTGGTAGTGCCGCTTGATCCGCGTCACCAGCTCCAGGGTTTTCTCGCCGGTGCGCAGGCGATACGTCACCGACACCCAGTCCGGGGCGTGACCCGTCAGTGCCGCGACAGTCTTCTCCAGTACTTCGACCTCGGTTTCATCTCGCGGCGCCATGAACTCGAATGACACCGTCGGCCGTCCTCGGGTCAGCAGATCGGCTATCCGCACGGCATAAAGCCTACCTAAGGACGCGGGCGTCGCCGACGCGACGCGTGAGCTTGACGCCGTCGAGGTGTTCGAGCAGCGCAAGCATGGGACGGCGGCTGGCACCGAGGCGGTCCCGCAGCTGAGCCACGCTCACGGACCCCGTGCTCGCGATCAGCTCCCTCACCGCCACGACAGCCCGCTCATACGCGTCCCGCGTGAACGCGATGTCGTCGCTCAGACGCTCCAGGTCTCCGCGTTGCGCCAGGGCACGAACGATCTCAGGCGTGACTCCGGCCGTCCGCATCGCCTCTGCGAGAGAAGGCGGAGCAAAAGGCTCGGCTCCTAGAAGCTCGAGGAAGAGGGCAGCAGGGCCGCCCGAGGCCTGGTCGGCGACCTCGTGTGAGATCGCCGCCACCTCGCCGTCTCTTTCCTCGAGTCGCTGCTCCTCGACGAGCGCCTTCACAACCGCGGGAAACAGGCCGGGCTGGATCCCGAGCCGGCTCCTCAGCTCCTCGCGCGGCATGCCGCGGCGGAGCGGATGCTCCTCGTGATAGGTGGCAAGCTCCCGCACAGCGCGGTCGGCCACGGCGGACCAGGCCTCCTGCGCGATCAGCCAGTCGCCGAGGCGGCGCGCCTGAAGGCGCGACACATCAGCGTCCGTGGCCAGTGTGGCCTTGAGCAGGGCGCTCAGGGCAACCCCGCGGGGGTACTTGCGCAGCTCCTCCTGCAGGACGTCGCCTGCCGCCCTGCGTTCCAGCGACTCGCGCACCGCAGCGTCGTGGCGTGGATGCTTGCGCGGCGCCACATCTTTGATCTGGCCGCCGGCGACAGTCCTCGAGGGACTCGGGATGCGGAGGATGATGCGGTCGTCGTTGGCGGCCGCAATCGGTCGTTCCAGGTAGAGCTGGATCCACGCGTTGGCGCCGGGTTCGATCGTGTCTCCCTCCAGGAGGATCGCTCGGCAGCCGACCTCGACCGTGCCCGTGTGTAGGAGAAGCTCGGCGCCGTGCCGCAGTCCTCGAGGAGCCGACGCGAGCACGCGCACGCGGGCGTCCACCCGCCGTGTCGCCTGGAGCGCGCCAGGCTGGGCGAGCACGTCACCGCGCTCGACCTCACTCTTGTCCACCCCGATGAGGTTGGCCGCGACCCGATTTCCAGGCTCCGCCGCGTCGACCTTGCGGTTGTGCTGCTGAAGCCCACGGACGCGGGCGGTCGCGCCGCCGGGCAAAACCTGCAACTCGTCGCCGACGGCGATGGTGCCGTCGACGAGGGTGCCGGTGACGACCGTGCCGAAGCCGCTCATCGTGAAGACGCGATCGATCGGGACCCGAGGCCGCCCGAGGTCAGGCCTGGACTCCACCCGGTCGAAGGCGGCGTCGAGGCTCGAGACCAGCGCGCCGAGGCCCTGGCCCGTGACCGCCGACACACCACAGATCGCCGATCCCTCCAGCGCCGTGTGGGCGAGTGCCTCTCGCACTTCGCCCTCGACCAGCTCGTACCAAACCTCGTCCACGAGGTCGACCTTGGTGAGCGCAACCACGCCGCGCCGAACGTCAAGCAAGTCGATGATCTCCAGGTGTTCCCTGGTCTGCGGCATGACGCCTTCGTCGGCGGCCACGACCAGCAGCACAACATCGATCCCGTGCGCGCCCGCGAGCATGTTGCGGATGAAGCGTGCGTGCCCCGGAACATCCACGATGCCGATCTGGCGCCCGCTCGGGAGGCGCATGTAGGCAAAGCCGAGGTCGATCGTCATGCCGCGACGCTTTTCCTCGGCCAGCCGGTCCGGGTCGATGCCGGACAGCGCGGTCACGAGGGTTGACTTGCCGTGGTCGATATGCCCCGCGGTGCCGAGGATCACGTCAAAACGGTTTTGACGGCCGCCTCCACGGCATCGATGAGCTGCTCGTCCTCGCCGCGCAGGACGGTGCGCGGATCGAGGCAGCAGGCGTCCTTCTCGATGCGTGCGATGACGGGCGGGTCGCCGCGCCGCAACGCCGTCGCGAGCCGCGAGGCTGGACCCGCCAGCGCGATGAGCATGGTGGGGAGCGCATGGCCGGGCAGGGAGCCGCCGCCGGCGGCGGACTCGCCGGGGACGAGGGAGGAGTTGACACCTCGTTCTTCGAGCTTCACCGACCAGAGCCCGGCGCGCCTTCTGATCTCCTCGACCGGCATGCGCAGCATGCGCTCCACGGGGATGTCGTCGAGACGCCCGGCCAGGCGCTGCCGCAACGTCGCCTCCAGCGCGGCGAGGGTGAGCTTGTCGATGCGCACCGCGCGCGCCAGTGGATGCCGTGACAGCCTGCGCACAGCCTCCACGCCCTTCGAGCGGCGCGCGAGGATGAGGCCGGCCTGGGGTCCGCCCAAGAGCTTGTCACCCGAGAACGTGACGACATCCGAGAGCCCCAGCGACTCGGCCAGGGTGGGCTCGTCCGCGATCGGCTCGGCGGCGCCGCTGCCGAGGTCGTCGATGAGCAACACATCGTGGCGGCGCGCGACCGCTTCCATGTCCGTCAGCGAAACCGATTCGGTGAAGCCCGAAACGCGGTAGTTGGAGGTGTGCACGCGCAGGAGCGCCGCAGTCTTGGGCGTGACGGCGTCCTCGTAGTCGGCCGAGCGCGTGCGGTTGGTGGTGCCGACCTCGACCATGCGCGCGCCCGACAGGCGCATGACGTCGGGCATGCGGAACGAACCACCGATCTCGACCAGCTGACCTCGTGAGACGATCACCTCGCGGCCTTTGCAGAGGGCAGTCAAAGCCAGCAACACGGCAGCCGCGTTGTTGTTCACGACCAGCGCCGCCTCGGAATCGAAGAGCCGCTTGAGCAAACCCGCGAGCAGGTCCGCACGCTCTCCGCGGCGGCCGGTCTCCAGGTCGAGCTCGAGGTTGCTGTAGCCGCTCGCAACCGCGAGCGCATCGGTCGCCGATCTCGACAGCGGAGCACGGCCGAGGTTGGTGTGGAGGATCACGCCGCTGGCGTTGATGACGCGGCGGAGACGCGGGGTGGCGGCGGCACGCAGCCTCGCGGAGACGCGCCGGCCGCGTTCATCATCGTCGACGACCTCGTCCTTTCGCTCGGCCGCCACCTGGTCGCGGATCGCCTCGACGACCTGGGCGCGGCCGAACTCCTGCACCAGCGCCGCGTAGGGCGGCTGGTTGACCAACCGGCCTACAGCAGGCAGGGATACAGGACGTTGAATCTGGGCACCCCGTAACCGATGCATTGGCCTACAGAGATTAGGCTCGCGGGCTTGAAGAATGGCTCCATCACGTAGCTGAGGACGGGCACGCCGACGAAATAGCCGATGAAGATGACGATGGCCGCGCCCGCCCAAACCTCGCGCCGGCGGACGGACACGTTGAAGAAGAAGCGAGGGTTGCGCGAGCGAAAGATGGTCTCGATCACATCCCAGCCGTCGAGGCCTGGGATCGGGAGCAGGTTGAAGGCAAAAACCGAGAGGTTGAGGAAGACGATCGCGTAAACAAGGGTTGCGAGCAGGCCGATGGGAGTGAGCGCCGGGTGAATGCCGATGGCATTGAATGCGCGCAGGATCAGGCCTAAGGCGATGGCGGCGATGAGGTTCGCGGCGGGGCCGCCGAGAAAGAAAATCAGTCGCTGCCGAACCGAGCTGATGCGATTTGGCTGCACCGGCACCCTCCGGCCCCATCCGGTCAGCAACATGAAAACTGCGATGACGCCGACCGGCTCCAGAAAGCGGCGCGGGTTCAGCGTGAAGTAACCGAAGTAGCGCACGGATCGATCGCCTTGAAAGTAAGCCGCCGCGGCGTGCCCCATCTCATGGACCGGGATGGCGATCAGCAGCGCAGGCACGAGCATCAGCGCCGCGACCAAGAAGTTCGCGAATTGGGTCACTTACTCGATCGGGATTTTGCCCGCGCGGCCAGGCGTTCGCCGGCGTTGCGAGCCGCGGCCCGTGCCGGCTGCCGCGCGGCGCGTGCGACCGGTCGGGGCGGTCGTGACGCGGTGCTCGTAGATGAGCATGAGGGCCGTGATCAGCTCACGCTGGGCGTTGAGCAGGTGCACTTGAGCCGCGGGCGGGATCATGTCCGTCAGGAGGTGGCTGACGCGAGCGCCGAGTTCGTTGACCAGCTCGATCAGCTTCTCGCCATCGCGGCTCACTTTGCCCTCCCCCCGCCCGCGTGGAGGCCCGGGGAGGGGCTCGCGGCTTCATGCCGGCTCACCACGGCCGCGCGCGCAAAACGCACGCGCAGCTCGCCATCCTTGATGGTGGCGCCGGCGGTGTCACGCTTCGACAGCACCCGAGGCAGCGAGATCTCGCGCCGGTAATTGCCGATCGTCACGTACAGCTCTCCGTTGTGCCGGCTCAGGTCCACCTCCGAGCGATCCACGAACGGCACCTTGAGGCTGAGCACGTAATCGGTTCCGTCCTTGTCGATTCGCTGCGGGCTCGACGTGGCGAAGATCTGCGCCGGATCCCGATGGCCGTAGGTCGCTTTTGCCATCCGCTCCAGCATTTTGACTCCCACCACCTCGCGGTCGAAGAGTGGCACGTTGAGGATCGGGATGCCGGCAAACGAATGCTCGACCTCGACCTCATATCGCTTGTGAATTCGCTGCCACTTCTTGAACAGCTCGTCCTGCACCTCGTCCGGAAGGATGCGGTTGACGATCACCGCGTCCGTCGCGTAGCCGAACAGGCTCAAGTAGCTGAAAGCTCGCTTGGCCTCTTTGACCACCATCTTCTCCAGGTTGAGGACGATCCGCATCGTCGTGGTCGCCGGGTCGGTAAGAACCTTGCGCATGCCCCCGAGGTCCAGCAACAGGTCCTTGAGCGACGCGTAGATCTCGTCCGAAGGCAGTGGCATGCCCATCATCGGCTGCAGGACAGGGCGGGCTACGCGCATGGCGCGCCGCGACCATGGATAGATCTTGTCGAGCCACCACTTGGCGGCGTCGGGGAATGTCAGGAGCTGGAGGGTCTCGCCGGTGGGCGCGCAGTCGACGATGAGGACATCGTGCTCGTCGCGCTGCGCGTAGTGCTTGATCCACATCAGCGAGGCGACCTCGTCCATACCAGGCGGGTTGGCGACCTCGTCGGCGACGATCTCATCGAGGCCCTGCGCCGCAAAGACCTCGACTGCGTACTCGTGCAGCTTCTCCCAGTGGCGCTGCATCTCGTGGAGAGACGAGACCTCGTGAGCCCAGAGGTTGTGGGCGATTGAGGTTATGTCGGTGCCCAGCTCGACGTCGAAGGAGTCGCCCAGAGAGTGGGCCGGGTCGGTGCTCATGACGACGGTCCGGTAACCGAGGCGGGCGCACTCGACGGCAGTGGCCGCGGCCACCGAGGTCTTGCCCACCCCGCCCTTGCCCGTGAAGAGGATTACCCGCACCGGCTGAGTGTACCGGTGGCTGGCGTGAGTCCGGCCTACGCCTGGGCGCTGCCCTTCGCCGCCCGCCGCTTTTTGAGGTGGTCAAGCACTTTGAGCGTTGCCTGCGTGTTGCGCTCGATCTCGGACAGGATCTCCAGGGTCGCCTTCTCGGCCGCCTCGGCCACCTCCGCGGTGTGTTCGAGGCGCAGGCGGTCTTTTTGCGCCTGCCGGTTGCCCGAAAGCAACAGGACCGGACCTGTGAACGCCGCCTGGATCGTAAACGCAAGGTTCAAAAGGATGAACGGGTAGATATCCCATTTATGGGTGAAGAATTCGACTGAGTTGATCGCGATCCAGACCGCGATGATCACGCTCTGGATGGCAAGGAACCACCACGAGCCGATGCCGGAAGCGGCATTGTCGGCCACGCGTTCGCCGAGGGTCGCCTCGTCGTGGAAGAGCTGATTGACCGGGTGCTTGTGCTGGCGCGCCACCCGCTGCCTGGCCGTCGTCACCGATCCCTCGGACGCCATCAGCCCCCCTCGGCTTCGAGCTCGCGCAGGATCTGCAGCGTCAGCGCCGTATTTTTCTTGATTTCGATCAGGATCTTGGTGATGTGCTGCTCACCCTTGTCGGATTCGTCCGCAGCATGCTCGAGCGTGATTCGGTCCTTCTGTGACTGCCTGTTGCCGGCCAGCAGCACGATCGGTCCGGCGTAGGTGGCCTGGAACGATAGGACCAGGTTCAAGAGGATGAAGGGGTACGGATCCCAGTGGGCGATGAAGATCGCCCACACGTTGAGGTACACCCAGAGGACCATGAGGACGCTCTGGCCGATGATGAATGGCCACGAGCCGATGACCGCCGCCACACGGTCGGCCAGGCGCTCACCGGCGGTCGAATCCTCGTAGTGAGCCTGGTTGACCGGGTGCTTGTGGTCGGTCCCGGGTTCCCGGTGTACGCGACGAAGGCGATGCACGACGCGGGCTTTGTGGTCAGCGCTTAGCGATACCGGGGCCTGCGTCGAGGGCTGCGCCATCGCGAGAAAGGTTAGCTATTTGACGAGCTGTGGGACCACGAACGAACCAATCGCCAGCAGCACGACCATCGCGGCGCCCACCACGAGCAGGCGCACGAGGTCCCTGGTGAAGTAAGGCACGCGGTCGAGCGGGATCGCCGGGTCGGCGGACTGGACGACCATCCGGCCGCGAGGTCCCCTCACGACCTGGTTGCGAGCTCCCAGGGACATCTCCACCGCCCGGACTGTGGCCTGGTCGCCCCCGACGCGAGCCTGCGAGACGGAGCGGATCGCGGTGGGCATGGCGGCCGCGCCGG
>DASWGF010000011.1:0-1722 GCA_036393875.1 Candidatus Dormiibacterota bacterium | reverse complement strand
CTCTTCCTCGCCGTCGGCTACCTGCACGCCCGGTTCCGGCTGTTCCAGATGGACCTCCTGCGCCGGCAGGGCGAGGGTCGACTGTCCGAGGTCGTCGGCAAGGCGGCCCTCGACAGCGACCGCTTCGAGCTGCAGCTCGGCCTGCTGCGGACCGCGCAGCAGGAATTCAGCGCCGTGGCGCCAGACAGCCGTTCTCGCCAGGCCATCGACGCTTACGCGCAGGGCGTGAACGACCGCATCACCGAGGCGGAGGCCACGCACCAGCTACCGGCGATGTTCACGCTGCTCGGCTACCAGCCCAAGCCCTGGACTCCGATCGATTCGTTAATCGTCAAGGGCGACATGACGCAAACCCTCAACTTCACCGACACCCCGCTACTCATGGTGCTCCTCGCTAAAACACTCGGCCCCGACATGGTGTCGCAGTGGTTTCCGGTTCTGCCCCCGAACCCGCAGTCCCCATACGATCCAGGACCGTATCCCGCCCAGCCCAGCGTCGCGCCTATCGCTGCAATGGCGCAGATCACCAACGCCGAGGCGAGCGCCGCGGCCGACGCATATCAACGGCTTGTTTCATTGCCCGCCGGTCTGGTCGCCACCGGAGGCGCGAGCAACAACTGGGCTGTGGCGGCGTCAAAAAGCGCAAGCGGCGGTGCGCTGCTGGCGGGTGATCCACACCTGCACCTGACGCTGCCCGCGATCTGGTATCAGCTGACGATGGACTCGCCCGGTTACCACGTGAGCGGCGTCAGCATCCCCGGCACGCCGGTGGTGTTGATCGGCCACAACCAGCACATCGCCTGGAGCCTGACCGATGCACAGAACCAGCAGACCTTCTACTACTCGGAGTTCGGCGACGCCGCCCATCCGGATCAGTACCTCTGGAATGGCGGCTGGCATCGATACACCACCGTGAGTTACGACATTCCGGTGCTGGGCGCCGCCACAGAGCACCTGACCGTGAAGCTGAGCGTCCACGGACCCGTGATCACCGAGCGCGGCCAGACGACCTCGGTGTGGTGGGCGGGCAACGTCCCGTCGCAAGACCTCGATGTGCTGCTCGGCATCGACCAGGCGGGCGACTACGAGTCGTTCCGAAACGCGCTGCGGGGCTGGTACTCGCCGACCCACAATTTCGTGTACGCCGACGACAAGGGCAACATAGGCTTGATCTCCGCCGGCTACTACCCGCAGGTCAAGGGTGGCCGGCCGTGGCTGCCGATGCCGGGGACCGGCGAAGACGACATCATCGGCACCATTCCCTATGACGACATCCCGCAGGTCTACAACCCGCCGGATGGAATCATCTGGTCCGCCAACCAGCGCCAGGTCACGGCCGGATACCCGTACTACATCGGCAGCGCGTCCAACTTCTTCGACCCCGGCTACCGCGCCAACGAGATCCACCGGGTGCTGAGCCAGGACCGCAAGTTCACCGCCGCCGACATGATGGCGTTGCAGACGGACACCCGGGATTACCTAGCGGCCGAGATGGTGCCGATCCTGCTGCAGGCCCTACCGAGCTCTCCAGCTCGAGACCTCCTCGCGACCTGGGATGATCGGATGGAGATCAACTCGCCGGCCGCGACGATCTGGTGGACGTTCTGGCAGGCATACATCGCTCAGACCTTCGACCCTTGGTGGAAAGCCAAGAAGGTCGCCGTCGATCGGTCGGAGGTGAACGATGCTCTCGGTCAGTACCTGGAATCTGAAACCCTCTTA
>DASWGF010000010.1:0-6213 GCA_036393875.1 Candidatus Dormiibacterota bacterium | reverse complement strand
CGATCGGAGCTTCCGGAGTCGATCTTGCGGAACAGTCCGCAGGCGGTCATCTTCGAAGGCGACCACCTCAGCATCAAGCTGGGCGCACGCACGGTCGGGGGCGCGCGGGGTCCGGTACGGGTCAAGGGTCGCGTCGCCGGCACCGAGCTGAATGCAGCTTCGGGCCTGGTGCCGAAATCAGGTTGGGAGGAGCAGCGCTTGATCGGTCCGGTCCGTCGCGGCGCGGTCCAGGCCACGTCCTGGGTCCTGGATGCATCCGATCCGCTGGGCCTGTTCACATTCGATGTCCATTGGAAGGACCGCGAGCTGGGCGTCGTACTCCCGCGGTTCACCTCGCTCGCCTCGCGACCGCAGATGCGCGAGCTGGAGGCGAGCATCGCGGCGCCGCGCGCCGGCTCGGGTACTGAGATGTTCGGAGTGCGCGAGTATCGCCCCGGCGATCCCCTGCGCCGTATCCATTGGCGCTCGAGCGCGCGTCACGGGGAATTGATCGTGCGCGAGTTCGAGCCGCCCGGCGTACAGACCCTGGGCATCTTCTGTGACCCGTCGCCGCCCACGCCCGAGGCCGCTGACCAGATTGCCCGTCTGGCCGCATCTGAGGCCTGGGATTGCGTGCGCGCCGGCGGTCGCGTCGTCCTGTGGGCGCCCGGCGCCGAGCCTTCCCCGCCGAGCGAATCGCGGTCTCTGTGGGCGCTGCTGGAATGGCTGGCTCGATACCCGAACAAGGCCGATGGGCTCGCAGCTGCACCGCCTCGTGTCGGTGACGCGATCGCGGTCACAGCCACCGCCAACCCCGAGATCGACGACGCGCTCGCGACCATCCGACATCGAGGCGGCACGGTCCGCGCATGGGTCGTCGGCGACGCCGACGTCGGTACAGAGATCAACGTGCAGCGAGCGGGCCTGGAGTGGCCGCTGCCGTGAGGGTGCCCAGGCTCCGCCTCCCAGCATCGCCTGTCGAGAACTCATTGGAGGGCCGGGCCTTCGTCTTCTCGGGCTTTGCGGTCGCGGTGCTGGCCGCGGTCCTGTACGGCGAGGACTACGTCGTTCCCGCGGTCGGCGTCGCCGTCGCCGCCATCGGGCATGTGGTCAGCTATCGAGAGCGCGCCCAAAAGCGGGCGATGCGCCGCCAGATCATCCTCGCCAGCCTCGTTTTTGCGTCGCTCGGCTACTTCCTGGCGGACTCGGTCGGAGCCTTCTTCGGCGGGGTCCTGCCGCAGGCGAACTTCGCGATCCTCCTGGTCGCGGTCACGAGCTTCGACCTGAAAACCCGTCGGAACTGCTACTCGAGCCTTTGGATCAGCCTCGCGATCCTCTACCTCGCCGCGGTCTATGCCTGGGACTACCCGTTCGGCGTCCTGCTGGGGCTGTGGACCGTGTGCCTGGCCGGCTTCTGGGTAGCGTCGCACCTGCGTCGCATGGACGCCCCCCTCGTACTGCCGGTGCCGGCGGTCGCCACGGCTCTCGTCGCGGCGCTTGCGCTTGGCCTCGCTGCGTTCATCCTCATCCCGCAGCCGAGCATCGACCCCAACGGTCCGGTGGTGGTGTCGCTCCCCAACTACGCCGGGTTCAAAGGGGAGCTCGAGAACCCGGCCCTGCCGCTGGTTCAGCTGAGCGGTGACCCTTCCGGGGCTACCGGCAGCGTCGACCTTCATTTCCGGGGCCGGCTCGGAGACGCGCCGGTGATGTATGTGCGGACGGGCGCTCCGGCGTACTGGCGGGGGCTGGTTTTCGACACCTATCGAAACGGTGTCTGGACGGCTTCCAACCGCGGCTTTGTCACCATGCAGCCGTACGTCCCGGCCAGGCTGCTCCCGCTGGCGCCTCCCCACAACCTGGGCACCTTCGTGCAGGTCTTTCGCGTCCTCAGGCCATTGCCCGGCGTGATCAGCGCCGCCTATCCGATCCAGAGCCTTTACGCGCCGGTGTCGTCTCTGCGCGAGGACGCCTACGGAACGTTCCGCACGCCAGACCTGTTGCGGCCGGGCCAGACCTATTCCGTCGTCTCCTACTTGCCCAATCTTTCGCCAGACGAGTTGAGACAGGATCCATACGTCTTCAATCCACCGGACGGCAACCCAGCCTATATGGAGGCGGGATCGCTCTCGCGGAAGGCGTTTGACCTTGCCTACAGCGTGACCCACAACCACGGCTCCAACCAATTCGACCTGGTGATGGCGCTCACGAGCTACCTGCAGCAGAACTTCCAGTACACGCAGCAGCTCGGCCACGTGCCGGCCGGAAAAGACCCGGTCGACTGGTTTCTGTTCGACGCCAGGAAGGGTTACTGCGAGCAGTTCGCCACGGCCGAGACGATGATGCTGCGGGGCCTCGGCATCCCCGCGCGCCTGGCGACGGGCTACGCGACCGGCGACTACAACCCGGTCCTCGACCAGTCGGTCGT
The DNA here is from genome assembly GCA_036393875.1 of Candidatus Dormiibacterota bacterium. Lineage (GTDB taxonomy): Bacteria > Chloroflexota > Dormibacteria > Dormibacterales > Dormibacteraceae > UBA10449. The sequence continues at coordinate 3,809 of DASWGF010000010.1, read as the reverse complement.
GCGCGAGCACGATGCGCACGCTTGGGTCGAGGTGTGGTTCCAGGGCCACGGCTGGGTTCCCTTCGACCCTACGCCAGGCGTAGCGGGGCTGGCGGCCACACAGTTCCCGAATCACTGGGCCGCCTCCGGAATCGCGCGGCTCATCCCGCACCTCAGCATCGGCGCACCGATGGCGGTGCTGGGATCGCTCGGGGCGCTGGCGGTGGTGCCGCCTGCGGTTGTGATCGCCTTGCTGGTGACTCTGCTGTGGGCATGGATGCGCACCTGGCGCCGGAGGGCTGCGGTCGCGAGGCGGGCGCCTCCCGGCGAATCTGAGCTCTTGCGCCTTTATGAGCGCGTGCAGCGCCGCCTTGGACGTCGGCGCGCGCCGCCCGAGACGCCGTTGGAGTACTGGCTTGCCCACGCCCCTCTCCCCATCGCAGAGGGGGGATTGCTCGACGACCTCACGGTCTTGGTCAACGAGGGCGCATACGCCGGCCGCTGGCCCGACCCCGCGCGGGTGCGCGAGCTCGAGCGGCGACTATCCTGACGGCCATGGCTGACACACCGGCCGACCTGATGCGTTTGGTTGCGCTGATGCACGGATTCAGATCGACTCAGACCATCTACGTTTTCGCCAAGCTCGGGCTCGCGGACCACCTCGCGGATTCGCCGCTGACGGCGGCCGAGCTCGCCTCGACGGTGGACGCCGACCCCGCAAGCCTCGGCCGCGTCCTTCGTCTCGCCGCGTATTACGGCGTCGTGACCGAGCTTCGCGAGGGCCGCTTCGAGCTGACTCCATTTGGACAGCCGCTACGCAGCGACGCGAAAGAATCGATAGCCCCGACGGCGATCATGCTCGGGCAAGAGCATTACCGCGCGTGGGGGTCGCTGCTCCATGCAGTCATTAGGGGCGAGTCTGCATTCCAGCACGTGTACGGCATGCCGATGTTCGATTACCTGGCCAAGCATGCCGACGCGCAGGCCGACTTCGACGCGGCTATGGGCTCAGGCACCGAAGTGTTCCTCAGGTCACTCGTTGGTTTGTACGACTTCTCAGAATCGCGCCTAATGGTCGACGTCGGCGGTGGCAATGGCTCGGTCTCGGCGGTCATCCTAAAGCAGAACCCATCACTGGAGGCGGTGATCTACGACCAACCACAAGTGCTGGACGCAGCCGATCGCTACTTGACGGCAGCGGGCGTCCGATCGCGATGCCGGTTGGTGCCAGGCGACTTCTTCAGTTCGGTTCCCGATGACGGCGACCTCTACATCCTGTCGAAAATCGTCCACGACTGGGATGATGAGCGCGCGGTTCGCATCCTGCGGAACTGCCGAACTTCGATGAAGCCGAGCGCGGCCGTGCTGTTGCTCGAAGCAGTGTTGCCGGAGCACGGGCGCCCATCGGTAGCGACCATGTTTGACGTCAACATGATGGTGATGCTGACCGGTCGGGAGCGGACTGAGGCGCAGTTCCGCTCGTTGCTGGCCGGCGCCGACCTGCGCCTGACCAGTGTGGTTGCAATCTCAGATCGCTTGAGCCTGATCGAAGCCAGGCACCCGTAGCAGTTATCCTGACCGCCCCGCAAGAAGCGTGAGTTGCTGGATGAGGTGGAGTGGGCGCGCGCACCCAATCAGCTGATCACGTGAACCCGCCGGTCTACCTTCGCCCATCTCGTGTCGGCTGTAAGGATGGCGTCAGCGTTAATAGTCGCCCCGACGGCTAGAACGAATGCATCAGGAAGGCGTAGGGCCTTGTGGCCTGACCGATAACCGGCTGCCGACCGAGCGACGGATCTATCGATGTTCTGAACCTGATCGACGATCGTGTCAACAAACGCTTCTGTAGTCCGAACGGCGTCGGCTCCGAGCCGACTCGCGCCGACAAGCACTTCGGCCAGGGCACTGGCGGGAAGGATGATGTCGTCGCCGGTAGCTCTCGCCTTTTTGAGCGCTCGAGTGGCGCTGGCGTGATGCGAGTCCCCTGGGTCGAGCACGCCCAGAATCACGCTTGCGTCTACGACTACTGATCCCATTCTTTTCGAAGGGCCTCAAGATCCGTGGCCGCGGATAGTCCGGGCAGCACGCCGACGAAGTTGTCGAGGGGATCGTGATCGTGGACCAACAGGATTCGCCCCCTAGCCTCGACCGTCACTCGCAACTCATCGCCAACCTGAACGCGTGCCTTGGCCAACGCAGCGACCGGAAGAGTCACCTGATTCTTGCGAGAAACGCGAGTGACTCCTTTGCTGCGCTTTACTTTTGCTCGCATCGAGTAAAGTTTACTCGGGCTGCGGTGCCGCGTGCCCTAATTCGATGTCTCGAAGCGTTTATCCTGACCGCCCATGGCCCAGGCGACCAAGACCACCGGCGCCGAGCAAATCCGCTGGGACCTGACCGACCTGTTCCAGTCGCCTACCGACCCGGCGATCGAGGAAACCCTCGCCGAGGCGCAAACACGAGCGAAGGCGTTCGAAGCCCGCTACAAGGGCAAGGTCGTGAAGCTCCCTCCCAAAGAGTTCGCGGCGATGATGCGCGAGCTCGAGGAAGACGAGGAGCTCGCCGCCAGGCCTGACGTCTACGCATATCTCCTCCACAGCCAGAACACAGAAGATGCTGCGGCCGGCCGGCTCCTGGCGCGTGTGCGCGAGGCAGGGGCGGAGCGGGCAAGCCATGGCGTCTTCTTCAGTCTGGAGCTCGCGCACATCAGCGACGACCAGGCCGCGCGTCTGTATGCCGACCCGGAGTCGGCTCGCTATCGCCATACGGTTGAGGAGGCGCGGAAGTTCCGGCCGCACCAGTTGTCTGAACCGGAAGAGCGGGTGCTCACCGATTTCAGCCCCGTTGGCAACTCGGCCTGGAACCGCCTGTTCGAAGAGCTTTGCGCCCGCATTCGGGTCGACCTCGACGGGCGGAGAGTGCCGCTGGACGAGGCCCTGGTCCGCCTCCGCGAAGCGAATCGGAAGGTGCGCCGCGAGGCGAGCGCCGCGATCACGGCTGCGCTGGATCAGGACGTGCGCACCCGCGGCTACATCTTCAACGTCATCCTTGGTGAGAAGGCGATCGACGACCGCCTGCGTCACTTCCCGACGTGGATCTCGTCGCGCAACCTCGCCAACGAAACCTCGGACGAGGCGGTGCAAGCGCTGATCGAGGCGGTCACCGGGCGCTACGACGTGTGCGTGCGCTACTACCGCGTCAAGAAAAGGCTCCTGGGAGTCGGCGACCTGCATGAGTGGGACCGCTACGCGCCCGTCGGCGAGGTGGCCCGCGACCTGAGCTGGGATGAGGCCAAGGAGCTCGTGCTCGGGTCATACAGCCGGTTCTCGAAGCGGGCGGCCGATCTGGTCGAAGACTTTTTCAAGCACGGTTGGATCGATGCCCCGCTGGCCCCGGGCAAGGCGGGTGGCGCCTACTGCATGCCCGTGACTCCGCGCCACCACCCATACGTGCTGCTCAACTTCACCGGCAAGCTGCGCGACGCGCTTGTGATGGCCCACGAGCTCGGCCACGGACTCCACGATCGCCTGGCCTCCAGACAGCACATCTTCGATTTCCATCCGCCGCTGACCCTCGCCGAGACCGCGTCGGTGTTCGGCGAGGCGCTGACGTTCGACCGCATCATGGCCGAGGAGAAGGACCCGAAGATTCGCCTGGCCATGCTGTGCACGCAGGTCGAGGACGCATTCTCGACTGTGTTCCGCCAGGTGGCGTTCAACCGCTACGAGGACGCCTGCCACACGGCGAGGCGCAAGGAGGGCGAGCTGGCTGTCGAGCAGCTCGGCGAGATCTTCCAGGAAAAGCTTCAGCCCATGTTCGGCGACGCGCTG
>DASWGF010000009.1:0-1979 GCA_036393875.1 Candidatus Dormiibacterota bacterium | reverse complement strand
TGAGAGCCACGACCAGCAATATTTCGGTGAGGCCGATCCGGAACGAAGCGCCGGCCGGCCCCGACCGGAGTATCGACGGCAGAGCGAACAGAGGAAGACCTGCCGCGATGAGCACGATGGCGACAACGTTCCAGATGGTCGCCTCCGCCCGACCCGGCCGCCAGTCGACGACTTCCGCGGACGAAGACATTGGTGCAGCCTACCCCGCGTGGCGACGATGGCCTAGGGAACGCAGGCGCTAGGCGGAAAACTTTAGCGAGCCGGTGACCATCTGATCGAAGGCAACGGTGCGGTCGATGTTGTCGGGAAAATGGTCGTACTCGAGGTAGTAGGTCCGTCCACCGGCGACGAACTTGTACAGGACTTGCACAGTCCCCTTCGGAGGCGGCAACGGGTTGTCGGCGGTCACCACGTATACGGTCCGAGTACCAGAGACTCCGTCTACGGTGACGTTTTGAGTGCTCTGGAGGGTTCCCAGGTAGCGCGGTGGATCACTAGGGGCTGGGTATGAAATCGCAAACGCCCGAACCCCGTACTCTTCTTGATTGCATACCGGATCCGGATTGACCAGCATCGTGTGAGGAGCGTATGCGCTGTTGCCTTCGCAATTGATGTAGTGCCAACCGGCCGGACACTGAAACGAATACACGCCACTAATACTTCGAACCGATGCAGGACACGCGGTACCAGGTGTCGCGGTTGGAGCGGGACTGGCCGCCGGCGCTGAAGCCGGACTGGCCGTCGGCGCCGGGGAGGGACTTGGCGATGCGACATCAGCAACCGTTGGAGACGTGCGAGTCGCCGGGGTCGGGGACGGGGACAGTTGCGGGCTGGCCGTCGTGACAGCGGTGGCCGGCGCAGGTGTGCAAGCCGCTCCAGTCGACGAGATAGTGGCGAGGAACGCGGCGCTCAAAGTGGCGAGCAGCGGTCGGGGCAGGCTCATGGCTCTTGTTTCGAAAACGCTTTCCCAACACGATGGGTTACTGGTGCGGCGGAGAGGAGTTGAACCTCCACGTCCTTGCGGACACTAGCTCCTGAAACTAGCGCGTCTGCCATTCCGCCACCGCCGCGTCGGGGCGAGCGAGAAGTATACCGACGGCCAAATCCAGCCAAGCCGCTGAGCTAGTCAGGTCCACGCGCCCGCTGCCCGAAGGTCGTGGTGGGGGGAATGGTCAGCATCCGGCCGTCATCGCTTTGCACGATCTGCCACTTGCCTTCGTGAACCATCCAATGATGCCGGTGGCAGAGAAGAACGAGATTGGAGAGGTCGGTCGATCCGCCATGGATCCAGTGCACTACATGGTGGGCGGCGCTCCATTTCGCCGGCCGGTCGCAACCCGGCCACCGGCAGTGACCGTCGCGGGCGTCGAGTGCTCTCCGCGCAGGGCCCGACACAGTGCGCTTCGAGCGTCCGACGTCGATCACCGTCGATTCCGATCCCAGCAGCACGCGGGTCACGCCGGAATCGCAGGCGAATCGCTCCACCGTCTTGGCTGAGATCGGAAGAGCGAAGGCCATCTCCGCCGCCGGTGCGCCTACCAGGCCGAGCAGAGTCTCGACCGAGCTCGTGACCTGGATCTGCGGCCTCTGCATGGAGCCTTCGGCCAGCTCGACCAGGGCATCGGCCAGCCGGCGATCGCGCTCGCGGGTGTCATCCTCGCCGGATTTGCGAGCCAGCGGCTCCAGCGCCGTGCGCACGGCCGCCCCGCCCACGGCGTCGAGGACTCCGTTGAGCACATAGGAGCCGTCCTCCCACATGCTCAGGTGGAGGCTGCGATTCTCGACTTGCTCGGCCTGCTCGGCGGCGTAACCCTTGGGGTCGGCCGCGTGCCGGAAATGACGGCAGATGTAGTGGAACTTGCCCGGCGAGCTCTCCCGCGCCTGCTCCAGCAGCCGGCCCTCTTCAAAGCGGTCCGGCACCGCATTGAGGGTGCGGGCCATGACGGTGAGGTGCGCGAAACCGACCTCGCCGCTCTTCA
>DASWGF010000008.1:0-3224 GCA_036393875.1 Candidatus Dormiibacterota bacterium | reverse complement strand
CTCTCCGGCGCTCTTGTCTTTGATCATCGAGCCCATCGCCAGGCCCGTCAGAAGCCGCGTGACTGGATCGAAGCGATCACGCTCGACCAGAAACGAGGAGAGAACGACGACCCGGCTGACTCCTGCTCTGGGTGCGGCGTCGACGATCGCCTGAGTCGCGTCGGAGATCACCGATCCAGTGCCACCCAGGGTGCTGATCAAGGCGTCGGCACCGTCGAGCGCGCGTGAGACCGCTGACGGATCCGTGGCCTGGCCGGCTATCACATGAAGGTTGGGATTGCGAAGGGTCAGCTTTTCGGGAGAGCGGACGAGCGCAGTCACGGTGTGGCCGGCGGCGAGCGCCTGCTCGACCACGAGACGACCGGTGCCGCCGGTGGCTCCGAGGACTACAAGGTTCATGGGTTCTGCTCCTTCTTTCCACACGTCTCGAAGTTGAAGCTTCAAGTTGGTAATCTAGAAGAACTTGAAGCGTCAACTTATTCCCGAGCCGGATTCCGCCCAGCCGCTGCGGCCGCTCCGGTGGCTCAACAACCACGAATGGAGCGCCTGGCTTCATCTGATGGCCACCTTCACCCTGTTGCCGGCGGCAATCGATTCCCAGCTGCAGCGCGAAGCCGGGATGACTCACTTCGAGTTCGGTGTCATGGCTGCCCTGTCCAGACAACCGGGCCGCCGACTTCAACTCAAAGACCTGGCCGTGATCGCAAACGGTTCGCTCTCGCGGCTCTCCCACGTGATCTCGCGCCTCGAGCGGCAGGGGTGGGTACGCCGGGTGAGCGGGACCAAGGGCCGCGCGACCAACGCCGAGTTGACAGAAAAGGGCTATAGGAAGCTGATGCAGGCGGGTCCGATTCACTTCCAGGAGGTTCGAAGGCTCGTCTTCGACGTGCTGACGCCCGAGGAGGTCAGAGACCTGAGGCGCGTGACCAGCCGTCTCAATGCCGGTCTGATTCCGGAGACCAATCTGGGACCGCTTGCGCGCAGAACCCGAGCAAGTGCGCTGCGCCAGTCGAGCTAGCGTCGGCTAGTGACCCACGATGTGGGGTTTGACACCGCTCACTGAGAAGTAGCCATTCGACGAACGGCCGGAGGCTGTGGCCCCGCGACGAGTTGAGTTGACCCGACCTGGATGACATTGACCCAATCGATCTGTGTGCGTTGCAGCTCGAAGGCACGAGCGTGGGGTAAGCGATCGGCTGGGTGAGACAAATCGGGTCGACGCGACGGCTTACCGCTGGCTTTCAATCTGCGGGGGGAGGTCACAGCTGTGTCACGCAATTCCGGAACCAGGAGGACACGGGAGGACCCGAGAGGACACGACGAGCCCGGCGATTGAGTACAGGAGGACACGCAAGGAATCGCCGGGATACGGAAGGACACCCCGTTGTGCCGGTTCGGGACCGTGAGGCCGAGGGTTCAAATCCCTCGCCCCCGACCAAAATCCAAATTCAGATGTCAACCGCCACATTCCATAAAGGAGGGGGCGCATGGAAGCTCATCGGTTCCACTGCTCGGTGGGGTGCCGGGAAAGAGCTAACGGTTTAGCGGCGGCACGCCCGTGGTCAAATTAATCCCGGCTCGCAGAAGGAGGGAGAACGAAAAACGTCCAGAGCGCGCCGAGGAAACAGCCAACTGCCCCAGCAGCCAAGAAAAGTGCGAGAACAAGATCGACGCGACCGGGAAGAGGTACCAGATGCGTGAGGCCCAAAACTAGGCTGACCAGCGCCATGGCCGACCCGCCAACGACCTGCGCACGAATGGCAAATCTCCGCTGCCGCTCGATGTCCATGCCTGGAGCTTACTGCGTGCGCAAGGACTGGACGATCTGGGCGGTGCGGTTCTTCTGGAAGCCTCGCGATGGGTGTTGGTTATATGTGCCTATCGATAGCTATACAGAGGTTGCTGTCGATAAGAGGCAAGAATCGACAGCGCCACACCAGGGGTCGGGGATTGATCTGAGTGCGTCGGGAGCAGCGACCCGCGCTTTGTGCGGCCAATAAGTCCGCCGTTACCCCACAGCTCAGACACCACCCGACGGTCGGACTCGGGTGCCCAAGAGTGCCAGTTCATAACTGGCAAGCGTGACTAGGGCCGTTTGAAGATCGGCCAGAAACGGACCGATTTCGTATTCAGACCGGTGGGGCCCCTCGCCGCAGCGACCAAAAGGCGCGCGAGCAGCGTTTGTTCTTGCAAAAGCCCGCCGCAAGTTTGGCTGGGGCCAACCGTTTCAGCCGATGGAGATGATCCAGAAATGATCACGACTATCGTTACGTTCGTAACGACACGTATCGTGGCCGTTTTCATCACCACCGTCGTCGTGGTGGCGGCCGTCCCGTCGCTAATCGTTATCTTTCACGGCAACACGATCACGATCACGACCGGGCCGGTTGCATCGGCGGCGCGCCACCAAGACGATGAAGAGCGTGCTCGCCTAATCGTCCAGGTCAAGACCGCGGGCAACGACGTCGTCGTCTTGCTTAATTCGGAGGAGGCGAGCTGCGACTCTCAGATCGCCCAGCTCGTCAGCGTTTCGAAGATATCCCCTGCGCAGACGACTGCCGCCATCGAGAAGGGCAAGAGCGAGTTTCACACAGCCGCGGCGCCTTTCGTCCGCGAGGTCGAGGCGGATGAGGACGAGTTCGAACACCTAGCGGTCGTTTCGACCGAGACCCAACAGGTCTTCCTGGTGCGGTTCTTGCAAGTAAGGGTCAAAGCGCTCGGCGAGGATGGTGCAACCGGGGTGCTGATCACGGCCTGCCAGACCATCCTCATCGAGATCCGCACGATCGTCATCACCGTGGTTACGACGCCTGGTGGTGGCGAGGGCGACGACGACTGATGGCAATCGCAACACCGCCTCGGACCAGGACTTCAACCAACCCTACCGTCCCGCTGGTTGCATCGGCTCCTAATGCATCCTCGAGCAATGCTCCCGACCTGCTCGCCGGGTTCCGATGGAGCGGCCGGTACATGCTGGCGGCGGCAGGCATTGTCATTGCCCTTGCCTTTTTCGCAGGTTCGTCATACCTGCTGAGTTATTTCGGTTACTTCCGAGTGCCCATAAGCGGTCTCGGGCTTTCCGCGATGGACATCCTCGATGAGGGCGTGCGCTCAATTCTCCTTCCGGCGACGGTGGTGCCGGTCGCCGTTGTCGCCGGCGCGCCGAGCCGCAAGCTGGGCATGGGGGTGCTGGCGGTCGGAGGCTACATTCTGTTCCTGGCCTA
>DASWGF010000007.1:0-8597 GCA_036393875.1 Candidatus Dormiibacterota bacterium | reverse complement strand
CACCTTCAGGCGCGCTCCCCTCCGACACGAGTGAAGGACGCGCGCGATAGGGTAGGGCAGGCATGATCATCACCGTTCGAGTGCACCCCCGCGCGTCGCGCCCGAAAGCGAGTTGGAACGGAAATCTGCTCGAGGTCTGGGTTACAGCGCCCCCTGTGGGTGGTGCCGCCAACAAAGCTGTGATGAAGGCGGTCGCGGATCAGCTTGACGTGCCTGTTTCTGCGGTTGTCCTGCGTTCGGGTGGGCACTCGCGCACGAAGGTGGTGGAGGTTCTCGAGAGTCCTGGTTGAGCTCAGGACCGGCTTGGCAAACGGTTTAGAGAACTGTCTGCGGCCAGAGTAGGGACAGCCTCGAGGCAGAGCGAATCGCTAACTACTTCGCCCTCGGCGCCAATTCTTGGCTGTCATCGGTGCCCGGAGCAGACGTCAGCGGACGAAAGCGAATTTGCGCGGAGGTGCGTGGACGACCGCAGACGGTTTGAAGACCGCGGGATCAGCGTCCGCATGCGTCCATTAGCGTGCGCTCACGTTCTGACGGGGACCTCGATCTTCCGTGTTTGTCCGCCGCTGTCTGCAGACGAGCGCCACGTAGGCTGTCACCATGGCTGTCATCAGGGCGGCGAGTTGCCCATTCTGCATAGTGAGCATTGTTCCGTTCTGCGGGTCCGACTCACTGCTGGTGGACCCGCGTTCCCACAATGCGCACACCCCCCGCGTATTCGTCGGGCGGCCCCTGAGCTGGCATTCTCCTGCTCCCGGCCTACGCGACGCTGAGGCACTGGCAGCAACCCGACACTTTATGGAGGCGCAGCGGACCCTGCCGAAGGCGCTCCGGCGTCGCGCGACCGGCCCGGCCCGGCCCACGTGGGAGCAGCTGAAAGCTGAGGGCATAGAGGCCGAGCGGGAGCGGATGCGCGAGCGCGAGGATGCGATTCTCGGACCTCGGCTGACGCAGGAAATGCGACCGGCGTCGTAGCCGAATCACCGCGGAACAATTTCGGCGCGACTCCACCGTAAGGGTTATGCTTCAGGAACCGAAGTCCTGAAGCTGAAACGCGGGCGGTTCGTATGGGGGTGGACGAAATGGTTTCAGGGGGCGCCGTAGTGTACTGTCGAGCCGCAAGAGGAACCGCCTCACTCGGCCGGCATCCACCGCAATATGCTCAGGCGATCGTGGTTTTCGGCGCTTGACCACATCCGTTTGAGCAAGAGGTGCATATGACCCGAGCACGAATACTGAGCATGGTATCGGTTGCGGCGTTATCGGCCGCAGCTTTCTTGATTTCCGCGCCGCCGGTGCAAGGCGACAGCTATCCGTCTAAGCCGGTATGCGGCGCCAGCAACTCACCCCTCTGTACCGAAGTGGACAACTACCATTCCGCGTTCGGCTACTACGTCGGGCATGACGAGCCGTCCCTGCTCTTTTACTCGAGCACGCCTGGCTCGGGAAACAACGACCTGTACACGCTCGACCTGCCTAAAGATCCGCCGACCACTCCTGTGCAGGACGGCAGCGGAGGCACGTTCAACTTCCAGCTCCATCCGGCCTTCTGGTTCGGCATGGCCATGTGTGACGACCAGTCCGCCCCGAACCCTGGCGGGAGCTCGTTCGGTGCCACCGTGCCGTGCACGGCGGACAACGACGCCAACATCTTCAACAGCCCGGATCCCACGTCGCCCAGCTACATCGGACGTCACCCTGGGACCGCGTTCATGGAGATGCAGTTCTATCCGCCGGGATGGGCTCGGTGGCCCTTGGGCAACAGCTGCTCCGCTAGGCAGTGGTGCGCCGCGCTGAACATCGACAGCCTGTCGCAGAACCTGAACACGGGGCAGAATTTGAACTCGACCTGCGCTAGCGTCACCGGACTCGAATACGTGAACTTCGCGTTCATCACCCACAACGGTGTATCCCAGGCTCCTGCGAGCCCTGTCAATTCGACCCTGGCGACCTTCACGCCTGATGTCTCCAAAGACCTGTTCATGAACTCCGGCGACGCCTTGAGCGTGAAACTGCAGGATACGCCGGACGGTTTCCAGGTCGTCATCAACGACATGACGACCGGTGCGACGGGGTCGATGACGGCGAGCGCGTCGAACGGATTCGGTGAGGTCCAGTTCGCTCCATCTCCAGCGACCTCATGCGTCAACATTCCGACCAACTTCCACCCCATGTACTCGACCTCGAGCACGGAGACTCGGGTCCCGTGGGCGGCGCACTCCTACAACGTGGCCTTCTCCGACGAGATCGGACACTTCGAGTACTGCAACGGGGTCAACCCCCTGACCCTGACCTGCCACGCCCCCGGGGTGAACGACCCTGCGGGGTTGGACGGCGACGACGCCTTCTGCTTCAGCCCGGCCGAGTCAAGCACCGTCAGGATAGGCGGCTGCCTTGGGTCTGACCTCGACTTCGATGGCGTCCCGTACCAGAACACGTGGCCGGGGACGTTCAGCAATGCGACTCAGGACGCGCTGTTCCACCCGACGCCCATCATGTTCACGAGCCCCGTGTTCAATGGATCCGCGCAATACGCCCGGGCGGCTTTCGAGACCGACCTGCCGCGGATCGAGTTCGCCACGAACCCCCCGTGCCAGCGTCATATCTCGAACCCGGCGGACCCGAGCCCGGGCTCCGGCTGCGTGAACCCGCCGGTGGGAGCGACCTTCTATCCGTTCTACTCGACGACCGGGCCTGCTACGGCGTGCCTGTGGCAGGAGGGAGGTGCCTTCATTCCAGGAACGACGAACAACTTCGGCGGTAGCTCCACAGCGGAGTTCGGTCCGCTGCTCCCCCTCTTCTACCCGGCGAAGAACGGCCAGCCGAGCTTCCGTTACAACGACTTCCGCCAGATCCTGGCCTCGAACCCCTGCGTCTGATCTGAGCTTGCAGTGCGGGAGGTGGCTGCACCTCCCGCACCTTTCAAGCCGAAGGGGCCGAGAGTCCGACGCCAGACGCGACCTCGATCGGTCGCCGCGCTATTTGAGCTGGCGGCAGGGATTCTGGATCCTGTTCAGGCCGTCTGCATGATGACCAGCTCACTGAATTCAGCCTCGGTGTGGGACGGCAAAAGTGGATCGAGCTCATGCCGCCCTCGCGTAGACGTGATGAAGTCCGCCTAGGATCGGTCGACTGACGACGACGCCGCCCGACACCCTGTCAAAAGCAACTTAGCAGCGCTCGGTAACTAGGATCTTCACCTCGCCTCAGTCCGCTGCGTTCGGCCGTACAGGCGCGCGACGCACCGACTGGGGGGCATCCACAGGTCGCCGAAAGCGAAGCCTGCGGCACGGGAGGCCGAGTTGTGCTCGCCGCGAGTTCGGACCTCGTTGTGGCCTCCTTCGCCGTTCCCAGTTGTCAGGCGGCGCTCGGATGACCAGATCGCAGCTGGAACTTCCGCACCGCTACCCCGCACCAAATGACCTCAACGACTCCGAATGGCCATGCCCCAGCCAAAAAGCCATACACACTCGATAACAAGCAAGCGAACGGAAAGACCAGAGTGAAGGCACGATGCCGGCGCTCAAGTGCGTATGTCACCATCATGAGAGTCACCGCCACGACGCCAAACGCGGTGATCGCATTCATCCATCCATCCATCCCTCGGTCGCCCTCGCCGTGGAGCTCACCGCGCCCGGCTCGGCAACCCTTAGTGCCGCCGTGCTCGATTCGATTGATACCCGCCAGTTGAGGACCGCTCCTCGATTTCTACCATCCGCCGAACGACCTCGAGTCGTTTGCGCTTTATGAGCGCTATTTGCGCCGGGTGCCTATCCTCGGCGCCTGGTTGCCTCCGAGCTACCCTTTCATTCTCTCAATCTCCTCGGCCACCTTCTCGATTAGCGAACGCACGCATTCATTGGCCATATGCCGGGACACCTCTGGATGGCCGCTTGGGTCCCCCGCCAGGGCGCGGGCAAAAAGACCACTGACCGTCAGACGGGTCCCGGAGCCATGGGGCTGCAGAGTGAGTTCGATCTGAATGCGAGGAGTGAAAAGACGGTCCACTTCGAGAAGCTCGATGGAGCAAACGGTGGTATGGCCACGGCCCTGCGCCTCGGAGACTCTTAAACGGACCCGCCGTGGCGGGACTCCACCCAGGTTAACTTCGCGGCTGCCTTGAAGGCCTGCCTGGCCCAGCCAGGGCCACCCCGGAGTAAGTGCAACCTTGCGTGCATCCGCGTACGAGCTGAACGAGACGGTCTCGGCGTGTACACCCTGGATCAATCAGCTACATCGCTCCATACGTGCTTCCGATTGCCTCCACTCGGTGCCAGTGCGTGCACATGGGCCACGTCGACCTCGTAAACCGAAGGCCGATCCCACAGCAAGCATTCTGACTGCGGTCCCGATCTTCTGCCTGCACAAAACCAGAGCGCATCGCGGCGCCCGTCGGATCGAGGAGACTGCGTCAGCGCACCTCTACGAGGAGTCTGATCCCGGTCCTCTCCTGCCCGTCGAGTGTCAAGTCGACGAAGGACGGAATGCATATCAGGTCAAGGCCGGCGGGCGCGACGTAACCGCGCGATATAGCGATCGCCTTGATGGCCTGGTTGACGGCGCCGGCCCCGATGGCATGAACCTCGACACGCTGCTGACTCCGGATGACTCCTGCGATGGCGCCGGCCACCGAGACCGGCTTGGAGGCGGAAGCAACTTTGAGCACCTCACAGGGCGGCCTACCCTCACCCGTCATTCTTAGAAAACCTTCGTCAATTTGCGTTCTCGGTCGATGGGCTGGATCGGGCTGACCGTGAGACGCTGGAGTCGGGCCAAGGGGCGCCAGTCTAGGCCAGTGTGCCCTGCGGAGCTCGGAAGTCTCCTGAGGCGGTTGCTTTTCGGCGCGGTTCGGCGTGGAACGTGAACACATCCCCGGGGCTGACGTCGACCACTACCAAGTCCCCGTGCGAGATTCGGCCGCGGAGCAGCTCCTCGGAGAGTTGGTCCTCGATCCGGCTCGTGATCACCCGACGCAGCGGACGGGCACCGTAGATCCGATCGTAGCCCTCCTTGGCGAGAAGGTCCTTGGCTGCGTCTGTGACCTCGATGGTCATCTGTAGCTCAATCAGACGCTTGCCCAGCCGCTGCAGCTGAAGATCGACGATCTGCCGGATCTGGTGGGTGGTCAGGCTCTTGAAGACGACCAGGGCGTCCACTCGGTTCAGGAACTCGGGGCGGAACATCCGCTTCAGCTCCTCGTCGATCTTTTCCTTCGTGTTCTTGTGCCGCCGCTCGACCTCATCCGACTCGTCCACCACCGCGGGCTGGAAACCAAGCGAGGTCCCGGCCTGGTTGACATCGCGGATGCCAAGGTTCGAGGTCATGATGATCACCGTGTTCGCGAAGTTGACGGCCTTGCCCTTCGCGTCGCTGAGCCGGCCATCCTCGAGGATCTGCAGCAGCATGTTGAACACCTCGGGATGCGCCTTCTCGATCTCGTCGAAGAGGATCACCGAGTAGGGACGTCTCCGCACCGCTTCCGTTAGCTGGCCGCCTTCGTCGTAGCCGACGTAGCCCGGAGGCGAACCGACCAGGCGTGCCGTCGTATGGCGCTCCATGAATTCGGACATGTCGAGCTTGATAAGAGAGTCCTCGGAGTCGAACAGGTACTCGGCCAGCGCGCGAGCCAGCTCCGTCTTTCCGATTCCAGTCGGGCCGAGGAAGATGAACGAGCCGATCGGCCGGCGTGGGTCCTTGAGTCCCGCCCGCGCGCGGCGGACCGCCTGCGACACGGTGATGATGGCCTCGTCCTGGCCGACCAGCCGCTTGTGCAGCTCTTCTTCCATGCGCAGCAAGCGCGACGTCTCTTCCTCGACGAGGCGCGAGACGGGAACCCCGGTCCATGCGGCCACGATCTGGGCGATGTCCTCCTCGCCCACCTCGGGGACGGTCTCGCCCAGCTTGTTGCGCCAGGCGGACTCTTCCTTCGCGTACTTGTCCTTGAGCTTGTTCGCACTGTCACCCACCGCGGCCGCGGTCTCGTAGTCCAGATGCGTGTTCGCTTCCTCCTTCTCGGCTTGCAGCATCTTGATCTCCTTCTGGAGCTCCTTGAGCTCGTCGGGGGTCGTGGTCAGCTTCATGCGCACGCGGGCCGACCCCTCATCGATGAGATCGATCGCTTTGTCGGGGAGGGCGCGGTCGCTGACGTAGCGGTCGCTCATGACGGCCGCCGCCCGGACGGCGGCGTTGGTGATGGTGACCCGGTGGTGCTTCTCGTAGAGCGACTTGACGCCCTGCAGGATGTCGATCGTCTCCAGCACGGTGGGCTGGTCGACGAAGACAGGCTGGAATCGGCGCTCGAGGGCGGCGTCCTTCTCGATGTACTTGCGGTACTCGTTGAGCGTAGACGCCCCGATGCACTGGATCTCGCCGCGAGCGAGAGCCGGCTTCAGGATGCTGGCGGCGTCGATGGCGCCTTCGGCGGCGCCGGCGCCGACCAGGGTATGGAGCTCGTCGATGAAGAGCACCACCTCGCGGGTGGAGCGAATCTCATCGAGGATCTTCTTCAGCCGCTCCTCGAACTCGCCCCGGTACTTCGTACCGGCGACCAAGGGACCCATGTCGAGCGTAAGCACGCGCTTGTTCATGAGCGACTCGGGGACGTCACCAAGCGTGATCAGTTGAGCCAGGCCCTCGGCGATTGCAGTCTTGCCGACGCCTGCCTCGCCGACCAGGGCTGGGTTGTTCTTGGTCCTGCGGCTGAGGATTTGGATCACGCGCTCGATCTCGGTCTCGCGCCCTATAACAGGGTCGAGCTGATTCCGCCGCGCGAGCTCGGTCAGGTCGCGCCCGAACTGGTCCAAGAGCGGGGTCTTGGACGGCTTCTTGGGCGGCGGCTCGATATTTTCCACGGTGGAGTCGCGCAGTAAGCGCTCGATCTCGGCCTGCACCTTGTCCAGAGTGGCGCCGCGATCTTCAAGCACATGGGCGGCGATGCCTTCCCCTTCCCTGAGGAGCCCAAGAAGCAGATGCTCGGTACCGACGTAGTTGTGACCCATCCGGCGCGCTTCCTCGAAGGCGATCTCGAGGACCTTCTTGACGCGCGAGGTTGGGATGATCTGCTGGACGATGATCCGCTCGTTGCGGCCGACAATGGACTCAATCGCCTGGCGGACCTTTCCGATCTCGACGCCAAGGTTGTGAAGGACCTTGCTGGCCAGGCCCTCATCCTCGCGGAGCAGAGCCAGAAGCAGGTGCTCGGTACCGATATAGCTGTGATGTGACTTTTCGGCTTCTTCTTGGGCGAGCGACAGAGCCTTCTTGGCTAGCTCGGTGAACCTCTCGAACGGGTACACGTCCTTTAATCCTTGGGTCCGGGGCTAGGGCCACCACCTCCTCGTCTTCTTAAGAGTCGTTGCGGTCCGCCTGTACGGGCTTATACCCATTATCCACCGACCTCTCGTCGCCGGCCGTAGTGCGGAACAGCGCTTCGAGGCCACGCGTAAATGCCCCGGGGCGCCCAGCTACTCCAGGTAGTCCCGCAGCTTCTCGGAGCGCGAGGGATGGCGGAGCTTGCGCAGGGCCTTGACCTCGATCTGGCGGATGCGCTCGCGGGTCACGCCAAAGCGCTTGCCGACCTCTTCCAGGGTGCGCTCGTGACCGTCGATGAGCCCAAAGCGGAGCTGGATCACGCGCCGCTCGCGTGGGATGAGGGTATCGAGGGCGGCTCCGACCGCAAGTTGGAGCATGGTGATCGAGGCGATGTCCGAGGGGGACGTGGCCTCTTTGTCCTCGACGAAATCGCCGAGCTGGGAATCCTCTTCATGGCCGATCGGTGTCTCCAGCGAGATCGGCGCCTGCGCGAACTTGATGACCTCTCGCACCCGCTCGAGGGTGAGGCCCATCTCCTCGGCAACCTCCTCGTCGGTGGGCTCCCGGCCCAGAACCTCAAGCATGCGCCGCGAAACCCGGGCAAGCTTGTTGATGATCTCCCCCATGTGGACCGGGATGCGAATCGTCCGCGCCTGGTCGGCGATGGCGCGGGTGACAGCCTGCCGGATCCACCAAGTTGCGTAGGTCGAGAACTTGTAGCCCCTGTGGTAGTCGAACTTCTCGACCGCGCGGATCAGGCCTATGTTGCCCTCCTGGATCAGGTCGAGGAAGGGCAAGCCGCGGCCGATGTACTTCTTGGCGATCGAGACGACCAGCCGCAGGTTGGCCTCAGTCAGGCGCTGCTTGGCGTCGTGTGCGCGCTCGTACCGCTCGGTCAGCCTGTAGCGGGCGATTCGGTAGGCCTCCACCGCCTCCGCCCGAACCCTGGGCCGCGCCGCGCCGTTGGTCTGGCGCTTGCGGTCGGCCGCCGCCGCGTCGAGTAGGTTCTGCAGTTTCGTGAGGTCGTTCAGGCCGAGTAGCTCGTGCGCGATGTGAGCCTGCTGGCGCTTGCGCTTGATCAGGGCGAGGCGCTCGATGACGTCGGGCAGCGTCTCCTCCACCGACCGCTGACGGCCCTCGACCTGCTCGGCCACGCTCAGCGCCTTGAACGCATCGTGAAGCGGCTTGGCCTCGATGGCCTGCGCCAGCACGACCTCGTCGTTGGCGGTGAGCAGGCTGACGCGCCCGATTTCCTTGAGGTACATCCGCACCGGGTCGTCGAGGGA
>DASWGF010000006.1:0-3970 GCA_036393875.1 Candidatus Dormiibacterota bacterium | reverse complement strand
GCTGTCGGCCTCGTGGGGAGCGGGATCATCCCGCTTTGGCTCGCGGTCGTGATCGTGGCGCGCTACGTGCTGCCCGCCATCGGCGGCCTGGTGCTGATCTCCCTGCACAGGCGGCCGGAGCTGCGGCACACGGTGAGCGGGCAGATCTCGACGGCGCTGATCATCGTCCTGATCGGAGGCATCTGCCTGTTTCGCTTTTTCAACCAGGACACGAGCAACGTGGTCACCGGGGCCGAGATCGTGCTTCCGATCGCGACCGTGGCGACGTTCGTGCACCTGGGGTGGGTGGCGCGGAAGCCGAGCCGCCCGGCCGCGGCTCCCGAGGCGGGGTAGACTAAGTTGCGGTCGCGCTAAGTGGGGTGCTGGCGGTCCCCTGCACCGGCAATCCGCCTTAGCCGGACCGAATTCCCGCGCTGAGGTCTGGGTTCTCACGCCTGGCCGCGGCAAGCGGTGTTGAAGGTCGGGACCTGCGCAGCTCGGGTCTCCGAACCCCGCCAGGTCCGGAAGGAAGCAGCGGTAAGGAGAGAACCCGGGGGTGCCGCAGTCATTCGGGCCGGAGCCGCGAACCGTGGTGCGAGCTGGGAGCTTTCGGTCGAGGCGGGGGTGCGCGACCACTTGAGATTTCATGCCTGAGTACCAGAGCCTCTACCGCAAGTACCGCTCGCAGACGTTCGGCGACCTGGTTGGCCAGGAGGCGGCGTCGCGCGCCCTCCAGGGCGCGATCATCGGTGAGCGCGTTTCACACGCGTACCTGTTCAGCGGCAGCCGTGGCACGGGCAAGACGTCGGCCGCGCGCCTGCTCGCGAAGGCTTTGAATTGTTCTGGTCGCGCGCGCGATTCCGCGGAACCGTGCAATCGGTGCCAGTCGTGCGTCGAGATGACCGCGGGTTCGGCGCTGGACCTCATCGAGATCGATGCGGCGTCGAACCGCGGCATCGACGAGATTCGCGACCTGCGCGAGAAGGTGAACCTGGCCCCGGCGCTGGGGCCGTTCAAGGTCTACATCATCGACGAGGCGCACATGCTCACCGAGCCGGCGTTCAACGCTTTATTGAAGACGCTGGAGGAGCCG
This sequence comes from Candidatus Dormiibacterota bacterium, assembly GCA_036393875.1. Lineage (GTDB taxonomy): Bacteria > Chloroflexota > Dormibacteria > Dormibacterales > Dormibacteraceae > UBA10449. The sequence goes on along the minus strand of DASWGF010000006.1, from coordinate 2,898 downwards.
CCGGCACACGTGGTCTTCGTGCTCTGCACCACGGATGCGCAGAAGATTCCTTTGACTGTGATCGGGCGCTGCCAGCAGTTCGTGTTCCGGCGGCACAGCGAAGAACAGATCACCTCGAGGCTCACGCATATCGCGTTGTCCGAGAACGTTCAAGTCGATGCCGAGGCGATGCAGTTGATCGCGCGCACGGCGCAGGGCTCGATGCGTGATGCGGTCGGTTTGCTCGACCAGCTGGTGCCTCTGGCCGCTGGACCTATCTCTCTTGATGGTGCGCGTTCCTTGCTCGGAATCGCGGACCCGCGCTTGCTCGACTCGCTTTTGGATCATGTGCTGGAGGGGCGCGCGGCCGAGGCCCTGGAGGAGGTCAATCGGGTGTACTCGGCGGGCGCGGAGCTGCGCCAGGTCGTGCGTGGTCTGATGGAGGGGTGCCGGGATCGGCTCGTGGCCGCGCTCACACGCCACGATCAGGCGACCGCGCGCCGGCTGTCGGCGGTGCTCGACGCGCTGCTGCACCTCGACGGCGAAGTTCGCCGCCACGCCGAGCCGCGATTCCTGGTCGAGGCCACGCTTGCGCGCCTTGCGGTCGAGGTGGGAACGGTTGAGCAGAAGCCCACATCCCCACCCGCCGGCTTCGCCGGCGACCTCCCCACAAGTGGGGAGGCGAAAACTCCACAGGCTGTGGAGGCGAAATCCGTGGCCGGTTGGGCTGAGGTGCTGGACAAGTTGAGCCGGACCGTCCGGGCTGCTTACCTCGACGCGAAGCCCGAGGTCAGTGGGTCGACGCTCGTGTTGTGGTTCCAGTACGGCTTCCACCACAAGAAGGCGCAGGAGCAATCGGCGCAGCTGCTGCCCCTTGTGCGCGCGTGGCTCGGAGACACGGTGACGGTCGAGTTCAAGCTGCGCGAGGTGACCGCCGAGCCGGGCAAGCCCGCCGGCAAAACGCCCGCCAGCCCCGAGGACGACCCATTTGTGCGCGAGGTGGTGCGCCGGTTCGACGGGCGGGTGACTCGAGTCAAGGAGGTCTCCGAATGAAGGACCCGATGAAGATGCTGCGCCAGGTCCAGCAGATGCAGGACCGCATGGCCAAGGTCCAGACCGAGCTCGAGGGCGAGACCGTCGAGGCAAGCGCGGGCGGTGGCGCGGTGAGGGTGGTGGCCACGGGCACGCAGAAGGTCGTGTCGGTTGCAATCGACCCCACCGCCACTTCGGACACAGAGATGCTTCAGGACCTGGTCGTGGCCGCGGTCAACGAGGCCATGGAGGCATCGAAGCAGCTGGCCGCGAAAAAGATGCAGGCGGTCGCCGGCGGGCTCGGCCTGCCCCCCGGTCTCATCTAAAGTCTCGGACGTCAATTGCCTCAGCTCCCGGAACCACTCGAGCGGCTGGTGCAGGAGCTGTCACGACTGCCGGGCATCGGCCCCAAGACCGCTCAGCGCCTGGCGTTTCACCTCCTGCGCGTCGACCGGCAGCGTGCCGAATCGCTGGCGCAGGCGATCGCGGACGTGAAGGCCCGGATCGGGTACTGCGAGCGGTGCTTCAACATCGCGGAGGGCAGCCTGTGCGCGATCTGCTCCTCAACGCGGCGCGACGCCTCGGTGATCTGCGTGGTCGAGTCGGCGCTGGACGTGCTCGCGATCGAGCGGACGTCGGAGTTCAACGGGTTGTACTTCGTGCTCCACGGTGTGATCTCGCCGATCGACGGGATCGGCCCCAACGAGATCCACGTCCCGCAGCTCCTCGGGCGCGCGCGCGAGGAGGGAGTGACCGAGGTGATCGTCGCCACGGATGCGGATATAGAAGGAGAGGCGACCGCGGTCTACCTGCAGCGGGCGCTGGCGCCGTTGGGGATCACGGTCACCCGGCCCGCGCACGGTCTGCCCGTGGGCGGCGACCTGGAGTACGCGGACGAGCTGACGATCGCGCGCGCGATGGCGGGCCGGCGGGCTTTCTAATTGTCGACGCCGAAGCTGTCCGCGCGGCCCGCGTTGCTGTTCGACCTTGACGGCACGCTCGTGGACAGCGTGTATCAGCACGTGCTGTCGTGGAGCGACGCGCTGGAGTCGGAAGGGCTGCATCTTTCGATCTGGCGCATCCATCGGCGGATCGGAATGAGCGGCGGGCTCTTTTTGAAGGCCCTGGATCGGGAGCTCGGCACCAGCCTGGGCGACGCTCAGGCCGAGCGGCTTCGGCAGGCACACGCGTCCGCCTTGCTGGGTCGGCTCGATCAGATCCGCCCCCTCCCGGGCGCACGCGAGCTTCTGGCCACCCTGTCATCGATGCATGTGCCGTGGGCGATCGCCACCAGCGGCGCATCGATGACCGCCCGCCCGACGCTCGCGTTGCTTGGGATCCCTGAAGGCACGCCGGTGGTCACCCGCGACCAGGTCGCCTACGCCAAGCCCAACCCCGACCTGTTCCTCGCCGCGGCGGAACGACTGGGCGTACCGCCGGGCGATTGCTTCGTGGTCGGCGACAGCATCTGGGACCTGCTCGCCGCCCAGAGGGCCGGCGCCCTGGGCGTGGGGCTGCTGTCGGGCGGCTACGGCCAGGAGGAGCTGGAGAGGGCCGGCGCCTACAGGGTCTATGACGACCCGGCAGGCCTGCTTGCGCACCTGGACGAGCTGGGGATCAGGGCGGCGGGCTAGTTCGGGGGCCGTTGGCAGCGGCCGTTGCAAAGGGAGCCTGGAGACCGGTACAATTCGCGGGTTGTCCTGACGGAAGGCTTCGCGCGCCCTAAAAAGCGCCGGGGTCGTCGGGGGAACCAGCACTTTGACAACTGAAGAGTGGGAAAGACTCTGAGAGTCTTATGACTCAGGGCGAAAGTCTTGGGTCCTCCGTTTTAGACGGAGAGTTTGATCCTGGCTCAGGGTTAACGCTGGCGGCGCGCATAACACATGC
>DASWGF010000005.1:0-5917 GCA_036393875.1 Candidatus Dormiibacterota bacterium | reverse complement strand
GCGAAGGGATCAAGCTCGAAGAGACAGGCCCTGGGCCCATGGGACCGACCCGCATGAACCTCGACAAGCCCGTGATCGCGGCGATCGAAGGCTATGCGGTGGCGGGCGGACTGGAGCTGGCGCTTTGGTGCGACCTCAGGGTCGCCGCCAGGGATGCGACGCTGGGGGTTTTCAACCGTCGCTTCGGCGTGCCGCTGATCGACCTCGGCACCATCCGCCTTCCGCGGATGATCGGAGAGGGCCGGGCGATGGACCTGGTCCTCACCGGTCGCCCGGTGACCGCGGTCGAAGCCCTGGGCATCGGCCTGGTCGAAAGGTTGGTGCCTCCAGGCTCCACGCTGGCCGAGGCCGTGGCGCTGGCGCGAATGCTGGCCGAGCTGCCTCAGGGCGCGCTGCGTGCGGATCGACGGAGCCTGCTCGGGCAATGGGCGCTGGGCCTCGACGATGCGATGCGCGCCGAGTATCGCGGAGGAATCGAGGTGGTGAGGTCGGGCGAGTCACAGGCCGGCGCGCAACGTTTCAGCGAAGGGGCCGGCCGTCACGGGAATTGACAGCGACCGCATCCACGACCTTGTGGTGTTCGGCGTGATCGGGCTGACGGCCCAGAGCGGCGACTGACAGCAGCACCAGGAAGGCGATCTCGCCGGCGATGAAGGGCAGCGGTCCCCATTCCGGAATCCCTTCGGCGGCGATGACCAGGGCGAGCACGAAGGCCCATGACCAGCGTGGCCGCCCAGGAATCCGCAAGTAAAGCCAGACGGCGAGTCCGAGCATCACCAGGTCGTCGAGATGCAGGTAGGGGGTGGCCAGCAATCCGCCGAGGATCGCGAGCACGAACATCCACTCCGGCGGTTGCTTGCGAAGGCGGTACGCGAGTGCGAGCGCCCAGATCGCGATGGCCCCCTGCACCAGGCGCGTGGCCGCCAGGCCGCCGATCACAAAGGCCAGGGTCAACTCGCGATTGACCGGCACGTCCGCCGCGAAACTCAGCCGCTGCGCGTACGCTGCGATGCCGTCCGGCCCGACACTGACCGCCGACGCGAGCGACAACAGGCCGATTCCGACCGCCGCGCCGGCAACGGCACGGTACCGCCCGCTCGCGAGCAGCGCGAAGGGGAGCAGGAATCCCAGCTGAGGTTTGAGCACCATGACGCCCAGCGCCAGGCCCGACAGGAATTGCCTTTCTTTGCGAAGCAGGGCGTACGAACCGGCCACCCCCAGCGCCACGAAAAGGCCTGGCTGGCCCAGCTGGAGGGCGTAGATGACCGGAAGCCACGCGAGCGCCGCCACCAGGTGGATGAGGCGCGCGGGGCCTGCTCCTGGCGCCCCGAGGTACCACGTGCCGGCGAGCGCTGCCAGCAGCAGCGCGCTCCACGACATGTAGGCGATGGGATACGGAAGCAAGGTGAAGGGGACTGCCAGCCATGCCAACGGCGGCGGGCTGATGTATCGCGCCAGCTCCGCAATCTTGATGCGCGATCCGATCGCATCCAACTCGGATTGCTGCAGGCCGAGGTCGTAGATCGACTGCCATCCGTGTGTGACCCCGATCCTCGCCGCGGCGTAATAAAACGTGAAGTCGTTGTGGAAGTGGTCCGACCCGTAGGCGGCCACCCACTGGAAGAGGTCGAAGCCCGCGAACAACGCCGCCGCGAGTGCCCCAGAGGCGATCCCGAGGTTGCGCCACCGCCCGCTCCCGTCCATGAGTGCGGATCGTAGGGCTCGGCAACAGGGGGCGCCTACGGTGGGCGAGATCGGCGGGCGGTGCCAAGGAGTCGACGAGCACGCGAGGGAGCGCATCGCGTCAGATGCGTGACCGACCGCGCACAGGAGGCGACGCAGGCATCAGCGCAGCCCGTCCCGCCTAGCTCGATCCACCGTCAAGCCTCCTCTGGTGCCGAGGCCTACATGGGCTGTGTTCCCTTACCTTGTTTGCGATATGTCGTCGCCGGGATTCGAGCCGCGCGTCTTGGAGTTGAGCGACAGGACCAAGGTCCACATCCGGCCGATCGTCCCGGAAGACGAGCCGCTCCTGATCGACGCGGTGGCTGCGATGTCGGAGAGGAGCGTCTATTTCCGGTTCTTCTCGCCACTGAAGCGCCTTCCCGACGCGCTCGCGCACCGACTCGCTGTGGTGGACTACAACGACCGCTTCGCACTGGTCGCGACCACGCACAAGAGCAGCGATCGAATCGTCGGCGTCGCCCGCTACGACCGTGTGATCGGCACCGACGTGGCGGAGACCGCGGTCGCGGTGGTCGACGAGTTCCAGCGGCGCGGGTTGGGGAGCGCGCTCCTCACCATCCTGGCGAAGGTGGCTCGCGACCACGGCATCAAGACGTTCACGCTGATCGTGCTGCCTGAGAATCAGCAGATGCTGGGCCTGCTTCGCAAGATGGGCTGGATCCACCACGCCAAGCTCACCGGCGGCGTCTACGAGATCAGCTTCGACCTCCCGGAGCTCTAGCAATCAACGTGGACACGCAGCTGCTCGCGTTCGTCGGCGTCTCGCTGCTCCTGGCGGTGACGCCAGGCCCGGACATGGCGGTCGTCACCAAGAACGCATTGGCCCACGGCCGCCGCGGCGTCCTGCTGACGACGACCGGGATCGCGCTGGCTCTTGCGATCTTGGTCAGCGCCACCGCTGTCGGCCTGTCGGCCTTGTTGAGGGCATCGGGCGAGCTGCTCTTCGTGCTCAAGCTCATGGGCGCCGCCTACCTCGCATACCTGGGAGTGCGCACGCTGCTGGAGTCGCGGCGGCGCCCGGCGGATCTTCTGGCGAATGCTCCACCGACGGCGCCGGCGCACGCGATCTTCAGGCAGGGCTTTCTGTCGGCGATCTCCAACCCGAAGCTGGGGGTGTTCTTCGTGACGTTCCTCCCCCAGTTCGTGGCGCCGGGCCAAGCGCTTCTGCCCCGGTTGCTCGAGCTCGGGTTGATCTTTGCCGTCATCGGTTGGGTGTGGATGAACGTGTACGGCTTGTTCATCTCTCGCATCCGGGAGATCATCACCGCGCCGCGGGTTCGGCAGTGGATGCAGCGCGTGACCGGAGTGGTATTGGTTGGTTTCGGCGCGCGGTTGGCTCTAGGGCGCGTCTAGCCCCACTGGAACTGCTGGCACAACGAGTCGAACTGCTCGCCCTCGGGGATGCCGCTGGGATAATTCTTGAGGTCAGCGGTATTCGCGCCGAAGATGACCACGGTGACGCCGTTCTTGGTCGCCGCGATGATCACGAATCGAACCTTGGCGGCCGTCGCGTTCGACCCCACCAGGTTCGCGGAGTAGACAGCCCCCATCCCATCCTGGTCGCCGATGTGGGCTCCCTTGAGGTCACTGACGTGGGCGACATCCTGCCATTGCGACGTCGGCAGCGCGCTGAGGGCGGCCTGCATCACCTGGTCGAGAGGCTGGCCCGACCTGGCCCCCGTCACCGACAGCAGCCCGAGCTTGGTGGCGAGGGTGACGCTCTGCGCGTCCTGGTTGCGCACCGTCCAATTGGGGTTGTAGTCAACCTCGAAACCGTAGGCAGTGCTCTTGTATGAGGCCGGCGCCGGCAAGGGAGTCACGATCCGCGCGCCGCAGTTCGAGGTGCATGGCTTGCGGGTCCCGAGCACCTGCGAGACCGCGAACGAGCTCAGGGCCACCGTCACCACCGACACAATGATCACGAGCCCGGCGGCCACCATCACCTGCGAGCTGGTGATGCTGCCCGACCCGGTCCGCGGGCGTCCGGGCGCGGACGGGTAGGCGTATGCGGGTAGCGTCGCGACCGGGAGCGGCGCCTGGGGCGCTCCGCACCGCCCGCAGAACGGCGCGCCCGCCGGGACCTGGGCGCCGCAATTCCCGCAGAAACGCACTATGACCCCCCGGCCGAATGCATTCGCGTCTGCTTGGCTGCCGCGCGGGCGACACCGCAAGCCGGGCAGAACAGCATTGTGGGCACGATCCGGTGGCATTCGGGGCACGCCGCATCAGGCCCGATCTCGTGGGTGGCTCCTTCCGCCAGCAAGGCCTGGTGGATGACGAGCCTCATGTACACGAGCAGAGCCACCGCCGCGATCGCGTGGATGCCGACCTTGAGCGCAAGGTCGGGGACGACCACTGACAGGATGCCGAGGGTGACCTGCGCACCGATAGCGACCGCTATCGTCGCGAGCACGCTTGCCTCCCAGGTCCGGGCCGCCCGGCGCAGGTCATATCGATTGAGCCAGAACGCGGCCGCGACCAGCGATGTGGTGGCGGCGTTGATGAGCATGATCAAGACCCCCGAGTTCAGCAGGCGCAGCGACCAATCCACTGGCGAGCCGCTGCCGACCAGTGGCCCGCCCAGGAGCGGCCAGATCGATGTGAGCATCGTGGCCAGCGTGAACCCGAGGGCAGAGGCGGCGCCGAACGTGAGCCCGTCCAGCGGCTCGCGCAGCCCGGGCCGAAAGAAGTAGAGGAAGAGCGGCCCGGCCAGCATCAGGGCCTGGGCGACGATGGGGATGACAACGCCGGCGAAAAGAAAGGCGCTGGTGTTGTCGCCGCTGATCTCCAACCCAGAGACGGTTCCGCCGGTCAGAGACGTGAACGCGTAGCCGAGGATCGCGCTCGCGCCCATCGTGGCCGCAATCAGCAGCCACGGCTCCGAGTCGTAGACCTCGACCTCGTACACGTAGAGGAGGTAGAGCACGGGCAGGAGAAAAACCGCGGCAATCGTTGCCGGCGTGAAGAGATGGAGCCCCGCCAGAAGGACTACCAGCGCGGCGCCGGCGAGCAATGCCCATCGGAAAGCGCCTCCTCGCCGGTGCGGAAGATGTGGGAAGAGGCTCGAAACGATTGACAGGTGCACGACCGGCTCCGATGGCACGGCGGCGAATGCGTGCCGGCGCCCGGCATCGCCCCGCGTGAGGTGGGCTCCGCAGTGCCCGCAAAATTCTCCGGCCGGCACCATCGACCCGCAGTGGGGGCACAGCACGAGCTGCGGTCCAGCCGGCTCGGCTGTCTGCGGCTTGCGGCGCTCAGGGCCACGCCGCCTCTCGCCGCCCTGGCCGCTCACGCTCCGCCTGCTTTGATGTAGAGGATCCACGCGGCGTCGAGCGCGGCGCCGTCCATGCTCCCCCACCCGGTCGCGAAATCCCAGCCAGGGGTGGCGTTGTAGGCGAGATTGTTTCCGATCGTGACGTCGTGGAACGCAGGCGCGGGCAGCCTGGAAGCGTTCACTCCCATCCAGTAGATGGCGGGATTGGCGTAGCCGGTCTCGCGGAGGCCTTTGCGCTTGAGGTCCTGGTCGATGAGCGCGACGGTCGCGGCCCACAGCGGCGCCGCCGCCGACGTGCCGCCGGCCTGACCCTCCTGCCCGCTGAAGATGATGTGGAACCCGGTGGCTGGATCCGAATCGGCGGCGACGTCGGGTACTTGCCTCAATCCGTGGCCCGCGGCCTGGGCGACGACTTTCTGGTAATCAGGTACCGGGTAGAACTGGCTGGCGCCGCCGCCCGAACCGATCTCAGCCACCGGGCCGCCCCAGGCCGCCTCTTTGAAATAGATCCCCTCCACCGACTCGAACACGGTCGTGCCCCCCACCGCGGTCACGTTCGGGAGCGTCGAAGGGAAGCTCGCCGCTGGAGGCGCGGACTGGCCGCACGTGTAGGCGCCGCTGTCGCCACTGGCGATGAAATGCGACATCCCTTGCGCGACAGAGCGGTCCTGGATGCTAGCGTACGCTGCTCGATGCCCACTCGGCGTATCGGGTTCGCATGCGCCCAGGCTCTCGGAGATGACCGAGCCCAGATGGTCGCTGATCATCTGGTCGAACGCGCGGTCTGCGTGTGCGAAGTCAGGGGCAGAAAAGTAGACCACCATCTTCGCGGCCGGCGCGACCTGGTGGATGATCTCGAGGTCGAGGACGGTCTCGCCCTGCGGCTTCATGGGCGTC
>DASWGF010000004.1:0-9825 GCA_036393875.1 Candidatus Dormiibacterota bacterium | reverse complement strand
GCGGCCTTGTAGTACCACGTGTCGGGCGGCGCGCCCTGAAAGTAGTTGGAAATGATCGTGGGCAGGAACATCACCGAGATCGCGAAGATGATCGGGATGACGCCGGCGTGGTTCACGCGGAGGGGCAGGAAGCTCGCCCTGCGGCCGATTTCACGACCGCCTGTGACTCGCTGGGCGGACTGGATGGGAATCTTCCTGACCGCCTGCTGCACCTCGATGATCACCGCGGTCATGACCAGCGCGATGCCGCCGAAGATGATGAAGGGCAGGTAGTCCGCCAGGCCGCCGCCGGTCGAGTGCGCCGAGAACACCGCGGAGACGCCCTGCGGTCCGCGGCCGATGATGCCGGCGAAGATGATCAGCGAGACACCGTTGCCGATGCCGTACTCAGTGATGAGCTCGCCGAACCACATGAGCATCACGGTGCCGGCGGTGAGGACGAGCACGATCGACAGGCGCTGGAACCAATCCAGGCCCGGCAGGATCGCCGGGTTCGTGTTCTGGAACAGGACTGTGAACCCGTACGCCTGGCCGGCCCCGAGGAACACTGTCAGCCATCGGCTCCAGCGCTGAATGCGGCGCCGCCCCTGCTCCCCTTCCTTCTGGATCTCCTTGATGCGCTCGGAGATCACCGTCATCAGCTGCATGATGATGGTGGCGTTGATGTAGGGATTCATGCCCATGGCCACGACGCTGAAGCGGGACAGGCCACCGCCAGAGAAGAGGTCGAGCAGTCCGAGCAACGCCTGCGAGTTGAACAGCTGGGCGAGGGCCGCCTGGCTCGCGCCGGGGACCGCGACGTTGGCGAAGAGGCGGAAGAACACGAGGATTCCGCCTGTGAAGAGGATCTTGTTCCGCAGCTCGGGCAAGCGGATCGCGTTGACCAGGGCCTCGAGCAGGTTCATGGGTTACTCCTTGGCTTGATCCGGCGTGCTCTCTACCGCTTCTGGTTGCTCGGGTCTCCCCACCCGGCCGGACCGCTGCGCGGTCGGGCCGACCTCCCCACTAGGTGGGGAGGCGAGAGGTTCTGGCTCTTCGGCCTTGGGGGCCCGCTTCGCAGTCTTGGCAGCGAGGCGCCTCGGGCCGATCTTGCGCGGCTCGCCGATGACCGTGACCGTGCCGCCGCGGGCCTCGATCGCCTCCCGGGCGCTGGAGCTGAACGCGTGCGCGACCACCGTGAGCTTGCGGTCGAGGGAGCCCGTGCCGAGGATCTTGACGTCCAAACCGGAACGCACGAGGCCGGCCTCGGCGAGCGAGGCGGCGTCGACCGTTGACCCGGCGGGGAACCGGCTCAGCTTGGAGAGGTTGACCACCGAGTAGACCCGCTTGAACGGGTTCTTGAATCCAGGCAGTTTCGGGAGGCGCTGAGAAAGCGGCATCTGGCCGCCCTCAAACCCAAGGCGAAAGCCTTCGCTGCGCGCGTTCTGGCCCTTCTGGCCGCGGCCGGAGGTCTTGCCCCGGCCCGAGCCGGTGCCGCGGCCGATGCGCCGTGCCTTGCGGTGCGCGCCCGCTGCGGGCTTGAGGTCGTGGAGCTGCATGTTTCCTTAGTTTCCTCGCTGATGTTTCTTGTTCGAGCGCGACCGCCAGATCTTGTACCGGCTGCGCTCAGGCCGCAAGTACGGCTCTCCGTCGACCGCGACCAGGAAAGAGACCGCTTTGAGCATCCCCCTCACCGCCGGGTTGTCGGGCAGCTCGCGCGTCTGGTTGAGGCGGCGGAAACCCAGCGACTCGACCGTGGCCCGCAAATTCGGCTTGGCGCCGATGGTGCTCTTCCTCAGCGTGGCCTTGAGTGTCTTGGTGACCTCTGTGTCGGCCTTCTCTACAGTCCCCTTAGGCGCAGCGGCCTTGGCTTTCACTTGGTCTCCTTGGGGGTCGTTTCGGTCGCGCCATTCGTGGCCGTTTCAGTTGTCGATGCGCCCTGTCCGCGCCCGGCGCCCTGCCTGTAGACGTTCGCGAGTCTGCGGCCGACGATCTGGTCGAGCTCCTTGCCCCGGAGGTCCGCCACCTGCTGGGCGGTGCGCAGCTGCTGCAGCGCCGCCAGTGTCGCGCGCACGGTGTTGATGGGGTTGTTGGTGCCGTGCGACTTGGTGAGGATGTCCTTGATGCCGGCGGTCTCGATGACGGCCCTCATCGCGCCGCCGGAGATCACCCCGGTTCCGGGAGCCGCGGGCTTGAGCATGATGCGCGCCGCGCCCAACTTGAGCCGCACCTCATGCGGGATGGTGGTGCCCACCATTGGGACCGTGATCATGTTGCGCTTGGCGACCTCCATGCCCTTGCGGATCGCCTCGGTCACCTCTTTCGCCTTGCCGATACCCGCGCCGACCCGCCCGTTCATGTCGCCGACCACGATCAGCGCGCTGAACGAGAATTTGCGCCCGCCCTTGACCACCTTGGCCACGCGGTTGACACGGACGACGCGGTCGGCGAGCTCCGATCGCTCTCCGCTCGAGTGAGGGTATCGAGATCCCATTCGGTCTTTAAAACTCCAGTCCGGCTTCGCGGGCTGCGTCCGCCAAAGCCTTGATTCTGCCGTGGTACAGGAAGCCACCGCGGTCGAACACGACCCGGTTCACGCCGGCGGCCTTCGCCTTGGCAGCGATCTGCTTGCCGACCTGCGCGGCTTCGGCCATACCGTTGCCCTTCACCTTGAGCTCGACGGTCGACGCGGCGGCCAGCGTCTTGGCGGCGCCGTCGTCGATGACCTGCGCGTAGAGGTGGTTGAGACTGCGGAAGACCGCGAGCCGCGGCTTTTCCGACGTCCCGCTCACGTTCACCCGCACGCGGCGGTGCCTTTTCGCGCGGCCCAGCTTGCGATCGATGTGCTTGATCATGCCGCGGATTTACTCATGCTGCAGTTTTAGCGCCCTTGCCCGCCTTGCCTGCCTTACGCCGGACCTTCTCGCCCCGATACATGACGCCCTTGCCCTTGTACGGCTCGGGCGGGCGAAACTTCCGGATGTCGGCGGCCACCTGGCCGACGGCTTCTTTCTCGATGCCCGTCACGGAGAACTTGGTCTGATCCTGGACCTCGATGGTGACGCCGGCGGGGGGCTTGAACTTGATGGGGTGTGAGAAGCCGAGGCTGAGGGTGATCTCATCGCCCTGCTTGGCCACCCGATAGCCCACTCCGACCAGCTCGAGGTGCTTGGTGTAGCCCTCGTTGACGCCGGTGATCATGTTCGCGACCAGGCTGCGGACCAGCCCGTGCAACGCCCGATGCTTGTAGTCATCGGATGGGCGCTCGCAGATGATGTGGCCGTCGTCAAGCCGGACCGTGATCTCCGAAGGCAGGGCGCGCTCGAGCTTGCCTTTCGGCCCTTCCACCTTGACGTGGCCCGGCTCCAGGGCGACCTTGACGGCGCCCGGGACCGCAATCGGCAGCTTACCTATGCGCGACAACTCACTCCTCTCGCTTTACCAGACAAAGCAGAGCACCTCGCCACCGAGTCCTTGGCGGAGCGCCTGGCGACCGCTCATGACGCCCTCGGCTGTGCTCAGAACCGCGATCCCCAGCCCACCGAGAACCCGTGGGATCTCGGTCTTGCGAGCGTACACGCGCAGTCCGGGGCGGCTGATCCTCTTCACGCCCGAAATCACGCGCGTGCGATCCGGGCGGGACTTGAAGATGATACGCATCGCTTGGGCGGTGCCGTCGGATTCGATCTCGTAGCCGGCGATATAGCCCTCGTCCTTCAGGACTCGAGCGATCTCCAGCTTGAGCTTGGACGCCGGCACGCGCACCTCCGGATGTCGCGCGCTGTTGGCGTTGCGCACGCGCGTGAGCATGTCGGCGATGGGATCGCTGACGATCCCGGCCGGCGCCCGCTTCACGATCTTGGCCGCGGCCGTGGTGCTGGCCATCACCAGCTCGACTTCGTCACGCCTGGGATGCGTCCCTCGGCGGCCAGCTGCCGGAAGCAGATACGGCACATGCCGAACTTGCGCAGGAAGGCACGCGGCCGCCCGCAAATGCGGCAACGGTTGTGCAACCGCACTTTGAACTTCGGGTGCACTAGGTCCCGCTTCCAGCGCTCGATTGATGACTTCTTCGCCAAACTCTTTACCTCTTTTCCTCTAACTCTTCCTGAAGGGCATGCCGAGACGCGTCAGCAGGCTGCGCGCCTCATCGTCGTTGCGGGCGGTGGTCACGATCGACACTTCGAGCCCGCGCAGCTTGTCGATCTTGTCGTAGTCGATCTCGGGAAACACGACCTGCTCGCGCAGCCCCAGCGAGTAGTTGCCGCGGCCGTCAAAGCCGTTCGGATTCACACCGCGGAAGTCGCGGATGCGGGGCAACGCGATGTTGAGCAGCTTGTCGAGGAAGTACCACATGCGGCGGCCGCGAAGCGTGGTCTTGATGCCGATCGTCTGGCCCTCGCGCAGCTTGAAGGCGGCGACCGACTTGCGGGCTTTGATCAGCGACGGCTTCTGCCCTGTGATCGTGACCACGTCTCCGACCGCCGCATCCAGCGCCTTGTCGTTGTCCTTCGCTTCGCCGATACCGATGTTGACCACGACCTTGGCGACCCTCGGCACTTCCATCACGTTCTCGTACTCGAACTCCTTCGTCATCTGCGGCACGATCTTGTCGCGGTACGACAGGAGAAGTCGGGGCGGCGTCTCCGACTTCGTGCCGACGGCCTTAGGCGCGGCCGGCTTCTGGTCGGCCTTCCTGGCTTGTTGCTTGGGCCTCTGCTGCTGCGGGGCCTTGGCCTTGCTCACTGCGCCTCCGTCTTCTTGACGCGCTCGTAGGGCTCGTCGCAATGCCGGCAGACGATGACGCGGGCGCCGGATTCGAGGATGGTGTGCTTGGCCCTGGTCGGCCGCGAGCACGACGGGCAGACGAGCATGACGTTCGAGTAGTCGAGCGGCGCCTCGAAGTCCACGACGCCACCCTGGGCGACGCTGACTCCGGCGCGAGAGCGGCCGGCCTTCGTGTGGCGCTTGAGGATGTTGACGCCCTTGACGACGATCTTGTGCTGGTCCGGGATCGTCCGCAGGACCTCGCCGGTCTTGCCCTTGTCCTTGCCCGCGGTGACGACTACGGGGTCGCCGGGAGCAAGGTCGAGCCAGCGGCGCTTCGGTACGGGTTTGTTTCTAAGCATTTCTCTCTCTAGAGGACCTCCGGGGCAAGGCTGATGATCTTCATGAAGTTGCGCTCGCGCAGCTCGCGGGCAACCGGCCCGAAGATGCGCGTGCCTCTGGGGTTGTTGGCCTGGGCCAGCAGGACGGCGGCGTTCTCGTCGAAACGGATGAGCGAGCCGTCGGGGCGGCGGTATTCCTTGTTGACGCGGACCACGACGGCCTTCACGACCTCGCCCTTTTTGACCTGGCCCCCAGGCTGTGCGGACTTGACGGTGGCCGTGATGATGTCGCCCACCGACGCGTACTTGCGATAGTGCCCGCCGGCCACGCGGATGCAAAGGATCTCCTTGGCACCCGAGTTGTCCGCGACTTTGAGCCGAGTCTCTTGCTGGATCACTTGTCTACTTTGCCTTCTCCACGATCTCGAGCACGCGCCAGCGAATCTCCTTCGAGATGGGCTTCGTTTCGGTGATGCGGACGAGGTCGCCCACGCCGCATTCGTTCTTCTCGTCGTGAACCTTGAACCTCGTGCGCCTCTGCACCGTCTTGCGGTAGAGGCGGTGCGCCTTCGAGGTGCCCACCTGGACGATGACGGTCTTGTTCATCTTGTCGGAGATGACGGTGCCCAGGCGAACCTTGCGCTGTCCGCGCGTGGCTTCGGTGGTCTCGATGGTCTTCTGGTCGATCGCCATCAGGACTTCTCCTCCTTGGCCTTGCGGACGCGCTTGGGCTTGGTGGCAGCTGATGCTTCCACGACCTTGGGTTTCTGCGACTCCCCACCCGCGCTTCGCGCGACCTCCCCGCGTGGCGGGGAGGCGACTTCTTCCGATGCCTCCGGTTCGAAGCCTTCGTCCTTCACGGCCACTCCGACCGGCGCAGTGTCATGCACAGGCACGGGGGCCAGGCCCAGCTCGCGCTCGCTGATCACGGTCATGATGCGCGCGATGTCGTGGCGCACCTTGGCGATCTGGCTCGAGTTCTCGAGCTGGCCGACGGCGTGCTTGAACCGGAGCTCATAGAGCTCTCGACGCGCGGTCTTCATGCGGTCCGCCAGCTGGTCCTCTTCCAGCTCCCTGAGCTCATCGACCTTCACTGGGCGCCCCCAGTGGCCACCGACTCAGAGGTGACGAAGCGGGTCTTGATGGGAAGCTTCGAGGCGGCCAGCTTCATGGCCTCCTTGGCGACCTGGGGCGTGACTCCGCCCATCTCGAAGAGGATGCGGCCCGGCAGGACCACGGCGACCCAGCCTTCGGGGTTGCCCTTGCCCGAGCCCATCCGCGTTTCCGCCGGCTTCTTGGTGATCGATTTGTCGGGGAAGACGCGAATCCAGATCTGCCCGCCGCGCTTGACGTGGCGGGTCATCGCCCGCCGGGCGGCCTCGATCTGCCGGTTGCTCATCCAGCACGCCTCGACCGCCTGCAGGCCGTAGTCACCAAACGCGACCGTGGCGCCGCGTGTGGCGATGCCGGTGCGCCGGCCGCGGTGCATCTTGCGGTACTTGACTCGCTTCGGGATCAGCATCTACTTCGCCTTCTTCTCAGTGGCTTTCTTGGCCGGAGCCTTCTTCGGGGCGGGAGCCTTCGCGGCCTTGGGGGCGGTGGCCTTGGCGACCGGCTTGGCCGGAGTCTTGGCGGGAGTCTTGGCGGCCGGCTTGGCCGGCCTGGTTGCTGTCGCGGCTTCGGCCTTTGGCTTGGCGGCCGGCGCAGTGGCGCGGGCGCGCTTCGGCGCGGCTTCGGGCGCGGCGACCTCGGCGACGGCGGGCGCGGTAACAACCTCGGCAGGTGCCGTCTCGACAACCGCAACCGGCTGTGGCGCGACGTCCACCGGCGCTTCAGGCTGGGGCGCAATTGCGTCTCCGATGGGTGCGCCGTCGGTGATCGGCAGCCGGGCCTTCGGGGTGATCTGGTCCTTGTAGATCCAGCACTTCACACCGATGGCGCCGAACGTAGTCTTGGCAGTGGCTCGGCCGAAGTCGATGTCGGCACGCAGGGTGTGCAGCGGCACGCGGCCTTCGCGGTCCCACTCACGACGCGCCATCTCGGCACCGCGGAGTCGACCGCCGCAGTAGATACGGACGCCCTTCGCGCCGGCGCGCATCGTGCGCAGGATCGCCTGCTTCATCGCCCGCTTGTAGCTGATGCGGCGCTCGATCTGGGAGGCGATGTTCTCGGCCACCAGCTGTGCGTTGAGCTCGGGCTGCTTGATCTCCTGGATGGAGATTCGCACGCGATTCCCAAACCGCTTTTCCAGGTCCTCACGCAGCTGGTCGACAGACGAGCCGCCCTTGCCGATGACGATGCCGGGTTTGGCGGTGTGGATGGTGACGGTGAGCTGGGCGTTGGACGAGCGCTCGGTCTCGATCTTGGCGATGCCGGCATTGCGCAGGCGCGCAAGGATCGCGCCACGCATCTGGAGATCCTCGTGAAGCATCTTCGTGTAGTCCTTGGGGTTTGCGAACCAGTTCGCCTCCCAAGGGCGGAACACGCCGAGCCGGAACGCGTTCGGATGGACTTTATGACCCAACTATTTCTTTTCCTCTGGGCGGTCTTCGACGACCGCGGTGATGTGGCAGGTGCGGTGGAAGAACTCGTGCGCCATGCTGCGGCTGACCGGCCGGCGCCGCCGATATGTCGGGCCTTCGTCGATGAGCAGCTGCTTGACCATCAGGTCTTCGCGATTGAGGTTGAAGTTGTGCTCGGCGTTGGCAGCCGCGGACTTGATCGCCTTGGCGACATCGCGCGCGGCGTGCTTGGGCGAGAACTCCAGGTACGCCAGGGCTTCCGTCACCTTCATGCCCTTGACGGAGTCGGCCACGAGCCGCGCCTTGCGCGGCGCACGGCGCACGTACCTCTGCACTGCTGAAACTTCCATCGTCGCCATCTACTACTTCAACGCCGTCGACTTTTCGGTGTGGGTGCCGTGGCCGCGGAAGTGTCGCGTAGGCGCGAACTCGCCCAGCCGGTGACCGACCATGTTCTCGCTGATGAACACGGGCACGTGCTTGCGGCCGTCGTGGACGCCGATGGTGTGGCCGACCATGTCCGGATAGATGACCGACGCGCGCGCCCAGGTGCGGATCACCTTCTTCTCGCGCGTCAAGTTCAACTTGTCGATCTTGGCCTTCAGCGGTGCGCTGATGAACGGGCCCTTCTTGGTCGATCTACTCATCTATTTCTGGCGTCCCTTCTTTTCTCTGCGGCGGATGATCAGCTTGTTCGAGGCCTTCTTGGGCTTGCGCGTGCGGTAGCCGAGCGCAGGCTTGCCCCACGGCGTCTTCGGGTTGCCTCCGGGGCCGGTCTTGCCCTCGCCGCCACCATGCGGGTGGTCGACGGGGTTCATCGTCGAGCCTCTGACGGTGGGCCGGATCCCGAGCCAGCGGCTGCGGCCGGCCTTGCCGCCCGATTGGTTCTCGTGCTCGATATTACCGACCTGGCCCATTGTGGCCTGGCAGCGAACGTGGATCCTTCTCAACTCACCCGACGGCATGCGGATGACCGCGTAATCGCCCTCTTTCGCGAGCAGCTGCGCGGACGTGCCCGCCGAGCGCGCCAGCTGGCCGCCTCGCCCAAGCGTCAGCTCGATGTTGTGGACGGTCGAGCCGACCGGGATTCTGGCGAGCGGAAGGGCGTTTCCCACTCTCACCGGGGCATCTTCACCACTCTCGATCGGATCGCCGACCTTCAGGCCGAGCGGCGCGAGGATGTAGCGCTTCTCGCCGTCCTTGTAGTGGATGAGAGCGATGCGGGCGCTGCGGTTGGGGTCGTACTCGATGGTCGCGACCTTGCCTTCGACGCCGTGCTTGTCGCGCTTGAAGTCGATCTTCCTGTACAGCTTTCGGTAGCCGCCCCCTTGATGGCGCGTGGTGATGCGCCCCTGATTGTTGCGGCCGGCGTGCGTGGGCAGCGACTCGACCAGCGTCTTCTCCGGCTCGTCGGTCGTGATCTCGTCGAAGCCCGAGATCGCCATGAAGCGGCGGCCGGGGCTGGTGGGCTTGAACTTTCTAATCGGCATCCCTATACGCTCCCGAACAACCCTTCGATTTTCTGGCCTTCGCCGAGCGTGACGATGGCTTTCTTCCAGGCCGAGGTGTGGCCGACCGGGCCGATGCGGCGCAGGTTGCGCCTGGTCTTGCCGCGCATGCTCACAGTGTTGACGTCCCTTACGCGGATGCCCTGGGCCTCGTACTGCTCCTCGAGCGCCTTCTTGATCTCGGTCTTGCTGGCCGTCCGCGCAACCCTGAACGTGTACCGCCCCTGTGTGTACAGCAGGTACGTCCGCTCGGTGATGACCGGGCCGATGACGATTTCGGAGGCGGCGCGGGTGGTCATTGTGCCTCCTGGTCTCCATGGTCTTCGTGATCGTCGTGGTCGCCATGCTCGCCACGCCCCGCCTTGGGGCGTTCCGGCCGGCTGAAGTTCTCCTCGATCAGCTCCAGGCAGTCCTTCGCCAGCAACAGATAGGTATGAGTGAACAGGTCGCGGATGTTGAGGTTGCGAGCGAGGATGATCTTGATGCCAGGCAGGTTCTCAAACGACCGGCTGACGACGAAGTTCGGCGCGGGCAGCACGACCAGCGTGGTGTCGTCGAAACCGATCGCATCCATGAGGCCCACGGCCACGCTGGTGCGCGGCTCCTCGATGGCGAACCCGTCGATGACTCTCACCCTGCCTTCGGTCGCCTTCTGGCTGAGCGCGGAACGGAGGGCGAGGCGGCGCATCTGCTTGGGCATGCGCTGGG
>DASWGF010000003.1:0-5600 GCA_036393875.1 Candidatus Dormiibacterota bacterium | reverse complement strand
CGTCGCGCCTGATCCACCTGGAGTCATTTCAAGGCCTGTTCGGCCGCAAGGTCGAATACCTCAACCGTCTCGGCCGGGCGGCTCTCGCGGGCGAGCTCGACACCGAGACATTGCGAGCTCTTCCTCGCGATGAGTCGCTGGCAAGGCTGCAGCGCCTCGCCGGGATCGGCGAGTTCGGCTCGCAGCTGGTGCGGCTGCGCGCGCTGAGCGCCGTCGACGAGCTGCCGACGCGAGAGCCGCGGCTGCTCGGGGTGATCCGCACCGAGTACGGACTCGATGCGGAGCCGAATCTCGAGGGCCTCGAGGCGCTCGGCGAGAAATGGCGGCCGTATCGGATGTGGGCGGCGGTCTACCTGCGGCGGACGCTAGCGGGTGGGGCGGGGATGATGCACTCGCGCGCATCGGCGTCTTAACAACCAGGGTTGGCGGCTGGATTTTTCTGGAGTACGGTCGCGTCTGGCGCGTCGGTGGGGGAGGGCCGACGAGGGAAGGGAGGGACCCGAAAGGGGTATGTCTTCTTAACGCGAGGCGCGGCCGACCAGCGCGATCGCGCTTGCCCACGCCACCGTGCCCACGGCGACGAGCGCCCACATCGTCGGAGCGATGATCGGGAAATCGACCAGGGCGCCGAAGATGCACATCGCCCCCGCCCCCGCCAGCAGGAACGCGCCCGGCAACAGCAGCCAGGCGGTATACCACGGTGGCTGCACCCCGTCGCCCCGGTCGAACCGCCGCGCTGCCAAGAACAACAGCCCGGCGGCGACGATGGCGGGGCCGGTCAGCTGGGCCGCCCAGCCTGGGGCCACCGACCCGGTCGCAGCTCCCATGACCGGCTGCACTCCCGCGAGGACCAACCCAGCCGGCACGGCGAATGCGACCAGTCGCAACAGGTTGCTGGCCGGCGGCAGAGCCCTGTAGCTCACGCCGAGGGCACGATCATGAAGCGGAAAGGATCGGCACCAGGGCCGGCTGCGTGAAGACTGGTGCGGTCGCGACCCATCCACGCTGGACGTCGCGGTAGTAGTCCGGCCGAGCGAGCTGGGTCATGAACCAGTCGTTGAACGTGCGCGCGCGCATCGCGAGCGTGGCCTGGTCTTTGATGCCGCCGCCGTACGGCTGCCGAGGCAGGCCGGCGGCGAGGTCTGGGTAGCCGTAGAAGTCGTCTGTGCCGTACACCGAGGTCGAGCCGTATGAGTAGATCGCGATCCCCAGGACGCTGTTTCCTCTCGCCGATGGTGCGAGCGCGCGGTTGATCTGCGCCAGGGTTTCCTCCGGATAGTTCAGAAAAGCACCCACCCCGGTCACGACACGGTTCGCGAAGCCCGAGTCTTTCTCGAAGTTCAACCAGCGCTCGAACCAACCTTTCTCCAGACCGCTCCAGTCGCTGTCGTAGTTCATGGGCACGCCAAAATCGAGATACCCCTTGCTCAGCCAATCTTTCCAATCCTGGAAGACCGAAGAGTATGCGGAGGTTCGCGGCCAATCGGCAGGAGTCAGCGGTCCGCCCCCGAAGCAGATGAGCGCTCCGCTCAGCTTGACGTTGGGATGCTCGCGCTTGAGGTCGTCATGGAGGTCGCGGACGAAACCGGTGACCCTTGCTCGGCGCCATGACTGCCACCTCTCGTCGCCCGACCACGGCACACCCTGAGTTCCAGTCTCGAGCGCGTACAGCGACAGCGACTCGGGGGTGTAACCCCACCCCAGACCTGGATACCGCACGAAGTCCATGTGCAGGCCGTCGACGTCGTAGTTCTGGGCGACGTCCATGAATACCTTGTGCGTGTAGGTCTGTACCTCAGGCACGCCGGGATCCAGGTAACCGCTCGTGCTGCCGTCATCGGCCCGATTGCCCCAGACGTCGCCATGCCGGAGATAGACCTGGCTTGACTCGCCTGCGAAGAACGTGTTGAGCCAGGCGTGAACCTCGATGCGCGGGACGGCCGCGTGCGCGAGCTTGATCACGTATGCGAGCGGGTCAAAGTCCGGCGGCCCGCTGATATCGCTCGCGCGGGGCTCGTCGGAACGATTGAAGTACGCGTCGCCTGCCTTGCGGACCTGGACGATCAGTGCGTTGAGGTTGGCGCGGTGGGCGTCGGCGACCAGCTTCTCGACCTGCACCGGCGACTTGATGCCGTCGTGGAAAGCATCGACCCACAGCGCGCGGTACTGTGGCGGCCCGTACGCGATCGGGCTCGGAGATGGATCAGGGCTTGCAGGCGTAGCCGTGGGCGCCCGGTCGGAGCACGCGGACAACAGAACGATCAGCGCTATCGCGCTTGCATACAGCCTGGTCATTTGCGAGCGTCGAGGACATGGTTTTGCCCGGTGGTCGAGATGGTCCCAGGATGGTCGCGCTCGAGCGTTGCGAGTGCATCCTTCATGAATCCTTCGCGCCGTGACGAATCCACGGTTTCCAGCCTGGACGCGCAGTCCCACCAGCCGGTGAACCTCGAAACCAGGTGCTCCGCCGATTCCCATAGGACGACTTCCTCGATGACTTCAACGTTCGCCGAGGCAAATCCGGCATCAAGGGCCGCCTGTCGGAGTGCCTCCCGGTTCCCGACTGTCTCCCGCGTCGGCTTCTGGTCCACCACCTCCGTTCGGGGCGGGAGCCAGCGGTCAAGCACCGTGTAGAGCAGATTCCAGGCCGACTCCTGCACCGTCGACACTGGAACACTGGCGGCGAGACCGCCGCCAGTCCTGACCACACGCCGTGCTTCGCGCAGCGCCAGCCCGAGATCGGGGGCGAACTGCAGCCCGTGGCCGCAAACGGCCCCATCGAAGGTGCTATCGGCAAACGCCAGCTGCTCGATGTCCATGACCTCGAACCGCGCGTTCGGAATGTCGGCCGCCCGAGCCAGTTCGATCATGCCGGGGGCAAGGTCGACGCCGATGACCTCGCCCCCTGGAGCGACCTGCGCAGCCAGGCGCCGGGTGAGGTTGCCGGGGCCGCAGGCGAGGTCGAGGATGCGCATCCCTGGTCGAGCTGCTGCCAGCTCGATCACCCGGGTCCGGCCACGCGCCTCGCCGCGGGCCATGATGTCCTCGAGGCGGCGCTGGTACGCCTCGGCGTGGCGGCTGAACACAGCGGGGAAGAAGTCCTTCGACTTCACGCGGGCCGGCTCCACTTGCTCTCCAGCCAGGCCGCGACTGAAAGTGTTTCGGCATTGGTCCGGCCGACGACCTGGATGCCGACCGGCAGTCCGGACGCCGGCGCGGGCAGCGCCACCACCGGCTGCCCGGTTGTGTTGAACGGACGTGTGAATCGCGCCAGGGGCTCGCGCACCTCGGTGCCGGCGCTGATCAGGGGCGCGACGATGGCCGTGGCGGGAAGCACGAGGGCGTCGACGCGTTCCATCGCGATTTGCGCCCGCTCGCGCAGACCTGGCAACGCCAAAAGCGCCGCTTCGAAATCGACCGCCAGGACCTCGAGGCCGCGCCTGATGTGGCCGATCACATCGGCGCCGTACTTCTCGGGGCATTCCGCCGCCCACCGCCGGTGGTACGCGGCCGCTTCGACGAGCAGGATCGTCAGCCCGACGTCGAACAGCTCCTTGCGGGCGGGAAAATCGACCTCGGGAATCCCGTCCGAGACCAGCGCCCAGGCCCGAGCCGTGTCCGCGTCGAGGCCCGCGACCCATCCGGCCGGCACCCCCAGCCGCGGAGAGCGAACCGTCGCCATCGCCACCGATTCGCCAGACATCATCGAGTAGGCGGCCGCCGCCGTGGCGACGTCGGGCGCCATCGGCCCGAGGGTGTCCAGCGAGTGGCTCAAGGGGACGACG
The DNA here is from genome assembly GCA_036393875.1 of Candidatus Dormiibacterota bacterium. Lineage (GTDB taxonomy): Bacteria > Chloroflexota > Dormibacteria > Dormibacterales > Dormibacteraceae > UBA10449. The sequence continues at coordinate 1,815 of DASWGF010000003.1, read as the reverse complement.
CCGGTGGTGTCGATGCTGCCCAGCGCGGGCTTGAAGCCGACGATGCCGCACAGGGACGCGGGGACACGGATCGAGCCGCCCGTGTCGCTGCCGATCGCCCAATCGCACATCCCCGCCGCCACCGCCACCGCGGATCCGCCCGACGAACCGCCCGCGACCCGGCTCGGGTCGTGCGGGTTCCGCACCGCTCCGTAGTGCGGATTGACACTCGTCACCCCGTATGCGAACTCGTGGAGGTTGGCCTTGCCGACGACCACGCAGCCATGGGCGCGAATGCTCTTGACGACAGGCGCGTCGTCAGCCGCCGGCACGTTCGGGAGGATGATCCCGCCCGCCGTCGTGACCATGCCTGCCACGTCGACCAGGTCCTTGACCGCGACCACAGCGCCGGTACCGGTCTCGGCGGAGATGGAGATGAAGGCGTTCAGGTCCGCGCGCTCGCCTATACGACGGCGCGCCTCCGCGAGGTCCATCGGGCCAATTCTGGCAGCCGGCGAGTTATCCTCCCGAGCATGTCTCAACCGATGGGCTCGGTCGGCCCGAGCATCGCGTGGGTCAAGGTCGACGTGCTGACGGCGTACCAGCGCATCACCGCCGAGATGCAGGTCCGCGGCCGGCTTCGCGACACGATGAACGATCCGGAGCCGCTGTTCCACCTGCGCAACGTGAGCGCGGAGCCCTTGATGCCGGGCGCGGTGCCACTCAACGGCGTGCCGGAGGGCACCTTCAACAAGATGGCCATATGTGGCATCCGCACCATCGACGCTGAACCTCCGCTGCCCGACCAGCCCGAGGTCATCCGGCGATTCGTGATGTTCCAGGGAACCAGCTTCATGATCACCGGAGCGGCGGAATTTCCCAAGCTGTCAGACCCGAAGATGCACGCAGAGGTCCTCATGAAGGGCCGGTTCTTTCCCATGGTTGACGTCACCGTGGTGGTCATCGGGACCGCCGGCAAGAGCTGGACGCAACCCGCCATCTGGATCAACCGCGACCTGATGATGGCGCTGTACCTGGGTTAGGTCCGGCTCGTACTCCCGAACAGCTCGCGCAGCCGAGCCCACAACACAGAGAACAGCAGTCCGAACGCATTGACCGGCTTCGCCGTGGCCGGCGCGCGTGCCGGCGCGGGCGTCGATGTCGACGAAGTCGAAGGCGAAGTTGAGGGGTTGGCGGAGGTTCCCGAGTGGGGCTCCTCGGCCTCGATGTTGGCCGCGATGCAAGTCGCCATCTCTCCGACGAGCCGGCGCGACACGTCCTCCATGACGCCGCGACCGAATTGGGCGACGCGACCCGCGACGTTGTAGTCGGTGACGATCTTGACCGTCGAGCCGACGCCGTCGGCGACCACGCTCATGTGCGCCGTCGCGCGCGCCGATCCGGGCCCGGTCGTCTCGCGCCCCTCCGCCTCGATCGACGCGGAGTGGGTGCTGTCGTCGCGGTCGACGATTCGAGCCGTGCCGTTGTACGCAACCGTGACCGGGCCGACCTTGATCTTGACCTTGCCCTTGAAGGTGCTCGGGTCGACGACTTCGGAGAGCTCAGCCCCAGGTACGCAACCGGCGACTTTGTTCACGTCCAGGAGGTAGGCGAACACCCGCTCGGGGGGCGCAGCCACAGGGAAGGAATTTTCTAGTTGCAATTCCGGCGTAAAAGTAGCGCAATTAGGGGAGACCGTTTCGGCAAGCTTTTGTTGCCCGGGCGCTTCAAGCGCCCTCACCAGGGTTGGAGGAACGTATGAAGCACAAGGTCGCCACTACCATCAATGGCCGCCGGCACGAGGATGAGGTCGAGCCCCGACTGCTGCTCGTGCAT
>DASWGF010000002.1:0-2036 GCA_036393875.1 Candidatus Dormiibacterota bacterium | reverse complement strand
ATCATTGATGAGGAGCGTCTGCCTCGATTGCGGGCCGTGCAAGGCACCGACGGCAGGCACGATCGATCAGATCGCCCGCCTCCACCTCGCGGCGCTCAGGAGCGGCTGCGAGCTCGAATTGAGGAACGCCGGCCCCAGCCTGCTGGAGCTGATCGGCTTCGTGGGCCTGGGCGAGGTGCTACGGATCGAGTCGAGGCGGGAGGCCGAAGAGCGGGAACAGCCTGGCCGTGTCGAGGAAGAAGGTGAACTCGGCGATCCTGCCGTCCTCTAGCTCGAGCACCTGCAGGGCCCACGGTTCGTGGCCGCCCTGCGAGCTCGGCTTGTACTGTCCGTAGGCCGGCGAGCCGTTGGCGCTGACGGTGGGGATCACGCGCGAGCCGCGACAGCCATTTCCGGGCCCGACCCACCACGCCAGGATGTCGTCGCGACCGAAAAGCCACATGTCGTAGGGCGGCATGGACTGGGTTGCGTCCTCGCGGATGAGCGAGGTCAGGGCGGCCATGTCGTAGCGTTCGAATGCAGCCACGTACCTGTCCAGCATCGCGCGGTCGGCCTCGCTCAATTTCGGCAGCGGATCGGCTGTGGTCATGTTGCTCTGGGCGATCGTGCCCCTCGCCCGTTGGAGGGCGCTGTTGACCGATGCCACCGAGGTGGTGAGCAGCTCGGCCACCTCTGAGGCTTCCCAGCGGAGCACTTCGCGCAGGATCAACACGGCTCTTTGGCGCGCGGGCAGCTGCTGCAGAGCGGCCACGAATGCAAGGCGGATCGACTCGCGTTCGACGGCGAGGTCGGCCGGGTCTTTCTCCGGCGCGATCAGGTTCTCGGGGATTGGCTCGATCCACTCTTTCGCCGACCTGGCGTTCAGGTTTGACTCGATGGGCTCGACCGCGGGCCCGAGGTCCATGGGTCGGGCGCGGCGCTGCCGGCCTTTCAGCATGTCGAGGCAGACGTTGGTCGCGATCCGGTAGAGCCAGGAGCGAACCGCCGAGCGACCCTCGAACCGGTCTCGGCTGCGCCAGGCTCGGACGAAGGCGTCCTGGACGGCGTCCTCGGCGTCAAATGGCGAGCCGAGCATCCGATAGCAGTAGGCGGTCAGCTCTGCGCGATGTTGCTCCAGCTCACCAAATGCAGGCGCGATCGAGATGGTGGATTCGGCCACGAATTGGATTGTAGATGGCTACGCTTTTTCGGCCTGCAGCTGCCTCAGGATCGCGGTCTGCGCCTCGTTGATCGCATGGACCTCGACCGTCAGCTGGTGGACCGCGGTCAGAGTCTCGTGGTCGGCTTCGGCCCGGGCGTCGTTGGCGGCCTGGATCACGTTCTGGCCGACGATGATGATCGGCAGCAGAACCAGCTGGAAAAAGGTCTGGGCGATCCAGGCCACGATGATGATCACATCACCGGTGCGCAGTGCCGCGGGCAGAGAGATGAGGGCGATGGCCGCAAAAAGGTAGGCGATCCACATCGTGCCGACGGTCTTGGTGATCTTCACGGCCAGATAAGTGTTGAACCGACCGATCGCGCCCGAGCCGTGGACCTGCTCGTGGACTTGGTGGCTCAGAACCAGGCGGGGTACGTGTAGTTGCGACTTGCTGTCCTGTGGACTGCTCACAGTTCCTCCTTATTGATCGTGATGGCGCCGTCTGATGGGAATTACTCCGGGCGCCCAGGCGGTTGAAATTAGCTGAAGTGCGCGTCGCAATTCTCGGCACCGGGAAGATGGGCGGGGCAATGGCTCGACGGCTCGCGTCCGTGGGCCACGACCTGACACTGTGGAACCGAACCCGCGGACGTGCGGAAGCGCTCGGCGTGGGCAGGGTCGCGGCGAGTCCGGCGGACGCGGCGCAAGGCGCCGACGTGGTGATCTCGATCCTCACCGACGCCAATGCGGTGCGCGCGGCTTACCTCGGCGCTGAGGGCGCCGCCAAGGCGGCGAAACGCCAGGTGTTCGTGGAGATGAGCACCGCGGGTCCTGACATCGCCAAGGAGCTGGCGCCCTTGATCGAGAAGGCCGGAGCGCAGTTCGTCGAAGCGCC
>DASWGF010000001.1:0-3026 GCA_036393875.1 Candidatus Dormiibacterota bacterium | reverse complement strand
TAAGAGTACGAGGACCGCCTAGGGTGGCACGACCCAGACGGCCGGATCGCCGTTGGGATCTCGCGCGTACACAGTGGCCGAAGCACGAACTGCCGGCGGCAGGTCGTTGAGGTCCAAGGCGGCCAGGGCGAAGCCGGGCGGGGCCTGCGAGCCTGGCGCGACGATCGGAACGGCCGGCCCGTCTAGGAAGCGAACGGCCTGTGCGTCGTACGGATTGACGATCACCACAGTATTCGGCTGGGCGCCCGCCGCGGCCAGCCCCACGGTGTGGAAGTCGAAGGCCGCATACCGCTCGGAGAGGGGCCGGAAAGCGAACGCGAGACCGGCATAGACGCCGGTGAGCGCGATGGCGACGGCGCACGCGGCGGCGGCGACTGCCGCATATCCGCGTCCCGCGCGGCGCGCCAGGCGCACCGCTTCGATCACGCCGACGCCGACCAGCGTGGCGACGTACGGGGCGAGGGCGAGGCTCCTCTGCAGATGGGGCGCGCCACCTTCCACCGCGTACAGGGGCGGCAGCAGATAGACGCCCAGGCCGATCAGCACCAGCGCGGACACGGGGTCCCGGCGCTCACGGATCACTCGCCACAGGCCAAGAGCCGCCAAAAGAGGCAGCGGCCACAGCAACACCGGAAGGGCGGAAATGTCGTGGCGCGGGTTGGGATCGCCGGCGACGAAGAACATGCCCAGCGTCTGGAGGCTGTGTGTCAGCACGGTGGTGTGAGGCATGCCGGGACTGACTGGCGACACGCCCGCGATGCGCCCGAAATAGTTGAGCGGGTCGCTGAGCATCGTCCACAGGAAGGGGGCCGCGGCCACCACGTAGCCGCACAGGACCCAGAACCGGCCGGGCCAGAGCCGGTCGAAGAGCGGGCGGTCGACGCGTCTGAGCCACATCAGCCACGCCGCGACGAGCACGGGAGTCAACTTCAGGGGCTGGTACGTCCACAATCCGGCTCCGGCAGCGAAGCCGGCTAGAAAGGCAAAGCGCCCACTCGGGCGGTGCGACCAGGCCAGCAGCGCCGCGGCCGCGAGCCCGGCGAATGGCACGGTGAGGCCATTGCGAAGTCCCAAGACCGAGGTCGCGATCAGCCAGGGCGAACCGGCCATCCATGCGATTCCGGCCAGGGCGGCGACAACGCCGTATCTCCGCAGCAGGGGCCATGCGGCCGCGATCCCCGCCAGCCCGACAACGGTCGAGGTGGCGCGGATGCCAACCACGGTTGGCCCTGTGACGAAGTGAAATGTGATCGCGACCAGATACGCAAAGAGGGCTTCGCGCCCTCCGTTCTCGTCGATGAACACCGGCCGGTAGGCCGGATCAGCCAGGATGCGAAGCGCTGAGATCCCCTCGGATGCCTCGTCGGGATAGAGGCCGCCCGGCTGCCCGTGGAGCAGCGGCACGATCCTGACCAAAGCGGCGCAGGCAATGATCAAAAAGGCGGCGAGCGCGGTCGCAGCCGGCAGCAGCCTGGCGAGAGGGCGAGAGCGCGCAATCAAGGGCACCTCAGAATCCCAGGAGAATAGGGTGGACGTGGAGAACGCTGTCGTCCGGAGCGCGTACGCACGCGGCGTCGTGTTGCTGACCGGCGTCGGCCTCGCTGTGCGCGTGCTGTGGCTGAACCACGAACCGATCTGGCGTGATGAGGCCTTCACCGCCGTGGTCGAGCAGCGCGGCGTCGCAGGAATGCTCGATGCGATTCACAACGACTCCGCGCCGCCGCTCAGCTACCTGCTGACGCACATCTCGATTTCCTTCCTGGGTCCGACCCCGACGGCGCTTCGCTTGACCTCGGCGATCGCGGGCACCCTCATCGTCCCGGTCGGAGCTGCTCTTGGACGTCGCTGCGCGGGTGATCGCGGCGGGTTGTGGGCCGCCGCGATATTCGCGTTGGTGCCGGCGCTCGTGATGAGTGGTCGCGATGCGCGCATGTACGCGATGGCCACGAGCCTGGTGGCGATCTCGACGCTGGCGTTGTGGCGGGCGGCCGAGCGCGGCACGCCGCTGCGCTGGGCTGTCTATGGGGCGGCCGTGCTGCTCGGGCTCTACACGCAGTACTTCGTGCTGCTTGCGATTCCCGCGCAGCTGCTCGCCCTTCGATTGGCGCTGCGCTCGCCCTGGAGGACGGTGGCCACGGCAGCCGGTGTGGCGGGATTGGCGGGGGTCGCGTTGGTCCCCTGGCTCGTGTACGCGGCGCCCCAGTTCAGGCATGCAGAGACTCCTTTCTGGGTGCCGCCCTTGACCGTCATCAATGTGAGCGGCACGCTGGCCCAGTTCCTGTCCGGGCCCGCGATCGAACCGGGCACCGTGGGCAAGCTCCCGATTCAAGCCGTCCAGCTGCTCGCGGTGATCGCCGGATTGGTCTGCGCGTTCCTGCTGCTCCGGACTCGCAAACGCCTTGACGGTGCTTCCGGTTTCATCGCCCTGTGCGGCGCGGTGCCGGTGGGCATACTCGCCGCCGCCAGCGTCTGGCACCCGATCCTCGAGGCTCGGTACGCCGGCGTCTTGTGGGGACCGCTCTTCGCCCTGCTGGCGGTCGGGATCGTCGGACTGAATCGACTGGTCATACGGGTGCTCGTGGTGGCTGCGCTGGTTGCGCCCACGGTCGCGTTCTCGGTCGCGGTCACGCACCCCGACACACCCGCACTGACGGCGTACCTCGAACCGCGGTTCCATGAGAACGACTTCATCTGGGCGTCGGCGGGCGACTATCTCCTCCTTCTTTATTACGGTGACGCGGATGAGCGCGCCCATACCCGGGTGGTGGCCCACCACATCGCGTGGTTTTGGGGCACGGCTGCGTATCCGCCCAATGCGCTGACGCCGGACTTTCCGGCGAGCACGATCCAGCAGGGAGGCACCATCTACTGGGTGGACGATGCCGGCCACAAGCTGCCGGTCCCGCCGTCCGGGTACGCCCTCCGCAGCTACGACTGCTTCAACACGATCTGCCTCGCCACCTTCTCGCCAAGTCCGCCATGATTGAAGAGATGGCCGTCCCACGCCTGTCCGTTGTGGTGCTGAT